>CALABV010000039.1 GCA_937886325.1 uncultured Geobacter sp. | reverse complement strand
AGATATATCAGTGTGACTGGAGTTCAGACGTGTGCTCTTCCGATCTGCTGCAGTTTTCCGTTGAGTATTGCATCACGCACCTGAGAGACTATCTGGGCAGTCAATTTATTATTTGAAGTCGCGAGAAACATGAACCACCTTCCATGACATATGGATTTGTCTCTTCCGACAATCCTTCATATCAAAACCATATCCGCCATCTAGCTGCTTATTATAATATATGGTTATATCTTTTTTGCATGCAAAAGCTTCAGTGAGTTGAGCTTGACAAGACTATATATGCCCTCTGAATACGTTCGCATTGCCTATCTCGTTTACGATTGCATCAATGATGGCCTCTATCGGGTGCGGATTGACCCCTTCCAAATAAGCCGTCAGGGATACATAGATACTTTCCAGCAGCTTTAGTTCCCACCCTGCTGTCTCTTCCCCGCCCGTTTCATCGATCAGAGGTATCAAGTCGCCCATAATAAACCCTCGTCCTGCCGGCCGTACCCTCATCAGAATCGGCGCCGGCTGCTTCCTTCGGTTGTTTCCGGTTCCTGCTGTGCTACATGCCCTAATAATACGATTTCAGATAAGCTTGTCAACTTATTTTTATAATATTTGGCTATATTTTTATATATATTTGATTTAGCGCATCTTTTAATTTTTTGAAATTACATTTTTTGCTTGCATACCCATTTTTAAATTGTTATATATTTGGCTATATAACGCGGCAACGCCATGCCGTTTACCGTCACTTCAGGAGAGAACAAGGCCTGTGGATACGAATTTATACTCTGACATACTTCCACGAGCACCTCCATCTCACCGGTATCAAAACGAGCTCACAAGGGATAAAGGCTTCAGTCCCACCGGAAGGCATGTACGACGAAGGCGTACGCGAACCCGTATTCATGGCGGCGAAAACTATTCATAGGAATCGTCCAAACCGCAATGTACCGAAGAGAAAGTGCGAAACTTTACGTAATCTGTGTGTTGGAGCGAGCTTGTTATATATCCATATATTATTATATTGATACATAAAAGACATTACACTTGGCACTTTACGCGCTTATTTCGTCCTCCACCAATGGTGGATCTAACGGAACCCGCATTGATACTGAGAATGAATCAGTATTTGTGCGGGTTTTTCGTTAAACGGACTACCGGCAGGCAATGGAGTCCGGCGCAAGGAAGAGAAATACCAGGAGAGGAAGGCAAATCAAAACAGCTCGGAAGATAGCCGGCTGATGTCTTGATATTGAAAGAAAGCGTAACCGCAGCGTTGATCAACTTCAGAGTAACCGGGCATCGGCCCGGTTATATACAACAAAAGGAGGATGCATCATGATTAAGAAGGTTCTCAATGTGAATGGTGTTCAAAGGACGCTGATCGTCGACCAGGAAGCTCTCCTGTCCGATGTTCTGCGCAAGCAGCTCCATCTGACCGGTGTCAAGGTAGGGTGCGCGACCGGCACATGCGGCGCCTGCAATGTCATCCTGAACAGCAAGCTCGTTCGCACCTGCACCACCAGAATGAAAAGGGTCGAGAACTGGTCGACGATTACCACCATTGAGGGAATCGGCACACCGATTAACCTCCACCCCCTCCAGAAGGCGTTCATCCACCACGGCGCGCTCCAGTGCGGTTTCTGCACCCCGGGCTTCATCGTTTCAGCCAAGGCGCTCCTCGACATCAACCCGAACCCGACCCGTGAAGACGTGCGTGACTGGTTCCACCAGTACAGGAACGCCTGCCGCTGCACCGGTTACATCTCCATCGTCGACGCGGTAATGGACGCGGCCAAGGTTCTGCGCGGCGAAATGTCCGAATCCGCTCTCGAATACAAGGCGCCGGCTGACGGCAGAGTATACGGAACGCGTTTCCCGCGCCCCACATCCGTCGCCAAGGTCTGCGGTCTGTGGGATTTCGGAAACGACATGAGCACCCAGCTTCCTGAAGACACCCTTCACGGCAGCCTTGCATACGCGGACGTGGCCCATGCCAACATCAAGGGGATCGACATCTCCGCCGCCGAGAAGGCGCCGGGCGTGGTCAAGGTCGTGACCCACAAGGACGTGAAAGGCAAGAACCGCATCACCGGCCTCGTTACCTTGCCGACCAACAAGGGTGACGGATGGGACCGCCCTGTCCTTTGTGACGATAAGATTTACCAGTACGGTGATGCCGTTGCAATCGTCATCGCCCAGACCAAAGAGCAGGCCGACGACGCCGCAAAGTTGGTGAAACTCGATTTGGAAGTGCTGCCGCACTACATGAACGCACCGGCCGCCATGGCTCCGGACGCAATCGAAATTCACCCCGGCACCCCGAATGTTTATTTCACACAGAAACTTGCCAAGGGTGAAGACACCAAACCCGTCATGGAAAAGGCCGCCTATGTCGTGGAGGGCGAGTACTACCTGGGCCGCCAGCCCCAGATGCCCATCGAGCCGGATGTCGGCTTCGCGTACATAAATGATGAAGGCAAGGTGGTCGTCCACTCCAAATCCATCGCCCTTCAACTGCACCAGGCCATGATCGCCCCGGGTATCGGAGTCGAGTTGGATAACCTTGTCATCGTTCAAAATCCCACCGGCGGCACCTTCGGCTACAAGTTCTGCCCGTCGATGGAAGCCCTTGCCGCGGTTGCAACAATGGCGGTCGATGGCAGGCCAGTGCACATCTCCTACAGCTGGGCGCAGCTGCAATTCTATACCGGCAAGCGCTCCCCGTTCTGGTTCAAGGCCAAGCTGGCCGCCGACAAGAACGGCAAATTCCTCGCCGCTGAAACCGACTGGTCGGTGGACCACGGCCCCTATTCCGAGTTTGCCGACCTTCTCACCATACGCGGCGCGCAATTCTGCTTCGCCGGATACGACATTCCCAACATGCGCGGCGAAGGCCGCACCGTGTGCACCAACCACTGCTGGGGCGCCCCGTTCCGCGCTTACGGTTCTCCTCAGGCGTTTTTCGCTTCCGAATCCCTGATCGATGAATTGGCCAAGGAGATGGGTAAAGACCCCTTCGAACTCCGCGAACTGAACTGTTACCGCGAAGGGGCTACCAACCCGAGCCAGCAGACTCCCGAAGTATTCGTATTCCCGAAACAGTTTGAAATGCTGCGACCGAAGTACCAGCGGGCGGTCGAGCTGGCGAAGCAGCTTTCCACGGAGACCGTAAAACGCGGCGTCGGCGTCTCCCTCGGGATCTACGGGTGCGGTCTCGACGGTCCCGATTCATCGCATATATGGGTGGAACTCCTCCCGAACAACGACGTGATGGTGGCCAACAGCTGGCAGGATCATGGCCAGGGATCGGATATGGGCACCCTCGCCTTTGCCCATGAAGCCCTCAAGCCCCTGAATCTCAAACCGTCACAAATCCGCCTGTGCATGAACGATACGAGCATCACGCCTTGCAGCGGTCCGTCAGGCGGAAGCCGAAACAATGTTGTAACCGGCAACGCAATCCGGGTTGCCTGTGAAAATCTCCTCAAAGCAATGAAGAAGACGGACGGCAGCTATCGTACCTATGACGAGATGAAGAAAGATGGGGTTGAAACAAAGGTCTTCGGCACCTGGACGACACCGTGCACCCCCTGCGATGTGGAAACCGGCAAAGGCGAACCGTTCTGCATTTACATGTACGGACTCTTTATGGCCGAGGTTGAGGTAGACATTACCACAGGAGTTGCAAAATGCGTCGGTATGACCCATGTGGCGGACGTCGGTACCATCGCCAACCAACTGGTGGTAGACGGTCAGCTTTACGGCGGCCTGGCTCAGGGTATCGGACTGGCGCTTACAGAAGACTTCGAGTTCATCAAGAAGCATTCAAACATGATCGGCGCGGGTTTCCCGTTCTGCAAGGACATCCCCGACAAAATGGAGATCCTGTATTGCTGCGAACCCCGTGAGCTCGGCGCTTTCGGTGCCGGCGGTGTCGGCGAACTGCCGCTCACCGCGCCTCACTGCGCAGTCATCAACGCCATCGACAATGCCTGCGGCGCACGCATCCGTCACCTGCCGGCATATCCCGAAAAAATTCTTGCCGCATTGAAGTCATCAAAAAAAGCATTTGATGTCAGCGACGCTCTTGCGGGCGGTTTTGTTGCACAAGGTGTTGACTAACCGTAAATGGAGCCGGCCCTGCAAAGGCCGGCTCTTTTCTCATGACTGTTCAGCGGCTTGGAGTGAGTTTATCAATATCTTTCCGTTTTTCCATAGGTACTAAACCTATCCTCCCTGCATCCTAACAGCCTTGCGAAATTCCCACGGTGGTTGAGGGTTCCCGTCTCGCCACAGCCCGGCCCGCTTTGCCCGTGCCTGCTCTTCGGCCCTCATGTACTCGGAGGCATGCGGCCTGTCCAGGTACTTCCGGTATGCCCACGCCCACCCTTCGGCAACCATCTCCTTGTTGATCTCCCTGCCCCCAATCCAGACGACGGAGATCGG
>CALABV010000038.1 GCA_937886325.1 uncultured Geobacter sp. | reverse complement strand
ATGATGTTTTTCGGGTCGATGACTCGCTTCAACTGCGACGCCAGCCGCCAATAGGAGCTTTTTTCAGAAGTGATCAGATGCATGGACTGGACGCCGACCCGGTACGGGATGAAGCCCTCCTTTTTCCCCGCCTCGAACAGCGCATCGTAGCAGGCTTGCGCCCTGCTTGCAGCTTCCCGGTCTCCGCGGACGAACAGCAACGGTACCGTACTGTCGAAACAGCGCTCTGAAAGGCTTGTCAGGGTTATCAGGGGGTCTATGCCGTATGCGGTGCAGACCCTTTTTACCATCTCGTTGTAGACGCGGACCCTCTCGGGTTTCATGGGCACGAGAGGGGAATACCAGATAAGGCCGCATCCGTCCTTGGCGGGATTCGCCAGTTCCACATTGTCAGGTTTTTTTCCCGACCGCCAGTAGCAGAGGGGAAGCGCGATGGTGCTCGGACTGCCCGCTATCAGCCGAACAGTCGCCTCAAGGGTTCTCGCCAGTCTGTTGAATCGTCGTCCCATTTCGCCCGGGATGCAGCGGGTCGCCATCTTCAGATACCCGACGGATTGGGGAGACAGGAAGACAAGCCGTTTGCACAGCGGACCCAGCTTCTTTTTGATGATTGAGCGCGTTGCTCGCGCCAGGGTCGCGCTGCCGTAAATGGCGCCCGTACCCATCCAGGCCGAGACCATGTTGCGGCGGGCCATCTCCTCGATCACTGCCTGGGGTATAACCTGGTTGGCCGGAGTTTTGTCCGAGGGGAAAGGCTCCATCATCGACAGAACCCGCAAAGGATTCATGAGGTTGATGGAACCGCAGTTCATCCCGGCGGTTCTCAGCACATCACGAATCGTTTCCACCGCCTGCTCCAGCTTTTCGTCCCTGTCTATCCAGAAGAAGTAGTTGTATATCTTCTCCGGGATGGGCGCCAACGCAATCGTCATCCGCGTGACAATACCGAAGTTCCCCTGGGTGAACAGGCCGTCCAGGTAGGGGCCGATCCCCCACTTGAAGGCGCGGTCGATGGTAGCGCCGCCCATGTCGGAAAGGGCCGAACGGTAGAGATCACCGTTGGGGAGTACCGCTTCCAGATACGTTACCGCGCCGAAATGGTCCGCGTGGGGCGTAATCCCGTAGCCCCGTTCCACGGCATTGCCGACCAGACTGCAATCCGGACCTCCGCCATGGACCGGCACCAGAAACGGGTACTGGTGCTCGTCAAGGTACTCGCGAAGCTGTTTCTGGGTGACGCCCGGCTCCACGGTCACCATCCCCAGTTCCCGATCCATTTCCAGAATCCTGTTCATGCCCGAGAGATCCAGGACAACTGTTTCGTCACCGACCGGGTTGGCGCTCCCGTATCCCCAGTTGCGGCCTGAGCTGATAGGGTACAAGGGAACGCCGTACTTTCCGGCGACCCAGACGATACGGGATATTTCCTCCACCGTGTCGGGCTTCAGTACCGCGAGTATCGCGCGCTCGATGCCGATGGTATTCGACCCGTACGCGTCGGTCGCGGGTCCCGGTTCCCATATGCCCCTGTCACCCAGGAGTTCGCGCCATTCTCCCAACGCCCTGGAAATGTTTTCGGATGTCTGCGTCATATCCATACCCCCTCACGAAAGGAACTATCCGGCAGGTTCACGATCACCGTCGGAAACGAAATACAGCCTCACTATTTGAAGAATCTTTCAGCGATTGGGATCAGGAACCGCCGTCCCAGCAGGCCGACGCTGATCCACATCGTGGCGAACCAGAAGGGAATCCCAAGGAAGTCCGGATCGGGATACGACCAGAGACCGGTGGAGATTCCGAAAACCTCTATTACGAAACCGAGCGCCAGAGCAACGGCGGCATACAGAAAATCGTACCGCTGGTGAAACAGCAGCAGGAGAAGACACGTCGAGGCTACGGAAGAGATAAGGAGCGCATCCGAATCCTTGGAAAACAGGGAAAAGCTTATCCCTGTCGCCAGCAGGCCCAGAAATGCCTTCTTTTCCAGGGGGACGTGAGGCGGCGGCTCCGCGATGAACCTCTTCATCGTCAGGTAGTAGAAGCCCCACAGAAAAGGCTCGTAGTAGGGCATCAGCAAAATGTCTTTATGCTTGAAGGAAAAGCCGCCCGTTGCGAGAACGGCATAGTTCTGGCCGAGGAAAAAGAGTGAGGCGAACAGGAAAATGAATACTTCGGACCTGTTGAGCGGAAAAAAGAGAAAGAGCCAGAACAGGAGAAGAACAGCCAGAATGATCAGCGAGTTTTCAAAGAAATAGAGAACGCCCACGGTACCGATGATGCCCGCCAGGTACACTATCCTGTTCCTGTCCGCTGATGATGCCCTCATATGCAGCCTTTCCCTGGAATCTCCTGTTTCATGAGTAGTATAATTCTACCATCCATTCGGGAGTCATGCATCACTCGTGCATCGCGCGAGACGGAAAAACTTCCAGGCATGTTTTTTCCGGACAAACTGTTACACTTATGCTGAATCGAAAATCGTGCCTGAAAGGTCGGAATGAATATGTCGGCGCCAAGTCCTCTCAGATTGCTCTCCCTGCTTTTCCGGGAATATTGTCGTTCCGGTTCTCTTCCGCGTTGTCCCGAACCGGACGATATCATGCATGACACGGAAAGCGTGCGCGCCTTTCATGAACAGGGAGAGAGCTCCCTGCTTCCCGTCTACCATTTCAATGCCCTGGCTACGAGCCGCCTTCTTCCAGAGGGCGGAACCGTCGTGGATCTGGGTTCAGGCTCGGGGCAGTATATTTCCTATCTCGCCGCATGTCGTCCCGATGCGAGGATACTGGGACTGGATCTCTCCCCGGCGATGGTGGAACTGGGAACAGAAAAAATGGTCCGGGAACGTTTGTACCCACGGGTACAGCTTTCCATCGGGGATATGACCTGCTTCCGCGACCTGGTCCCCGACCGGGTGGATGTCATCAGCAGCGTCTTTGCCCTGCACCATCTGCCCGACCTTGCTTCCCTTGAAAGGTGCTTCCTGGAAATGGAATACGTCCGGCGGTTGTACACCGGAGCGGTGTGGATTTTCGACCATGCCCGGCCAAAGCATCCGCGGACTGCCGAAGAATTCCCGAAAATATTCACGCCGTCCGCTGCTGCGTCGTTTCAGCGTGATTCCCGCAATTCTCTCCTCGCCTCGTTCTCCTTTTCCGAAATGTCGGATGCGCTGGACGGATCATTCAGCCCCAAGGTGCGGCATGTGCTCTCACGGATTCTTTGCCTGTATCAGGCACACTGGGTTGAAGGCGGCTCTGTCGAGCCTCGCGGCGTCTGGAAGGGAGAACCGCTCGCTCCAGCGGCCCGTGAGAACTTCAGGGGGCTGCGGCGCATCATGGGGGGGGTCCCCCTTCACGACGTCACATAAAGAAAGGGGACCGTGCGGTCCCCTTTCTCCCTGGCTGTGGTCAGGTACGTTCCCTTGGCTTTTCAGCGTTGACGCCGCCGTGCAAATACTCCGAGTCCGAGGAGTCCCGCACCGAGGAGCAGGATGGTGCTGGGTTCGGGGATCTGCGAGTAGGCGCGGCCGGGGTCGTTGCTCCGAAGGCCAATGATGCCGTCGGGTCCGTTCCACGAGGCAAGCAGGTTAAAGAAGTTGCTGAAACGAACGTCACGGGTTTCACCTGCTTCACCGTAGATTCCATCGCCGTCGTCATCGACCCAGAACCAGTCCTGATTGAGGTAAAAGGCCCATGCTCCGTCAGCGGAATCGATTACGCCGTCGTTATTGATATCGATTACATTGGCGAAGGAATCGGCGCGACCGGTACCGGTCAACGTGCTTGGATCAACGTCACTGGAGATGGTGGTCGTCGCGTCGCCGGGGATGATCCCGGAAGCGAACTCAAGACGTACCAGCAAAGTGCCGTCGGTGAATTTGTCCGCCTGGTTCGCGGCAGTCCGGTTGCCCGGCGCGAATCCGCCGTTCAGGTCGGCGTTGGTGATGTCATCGGTAGCCGGGTCTTCCCAGTAGATGTCCATCCACCCGCTCGTGGCGGTGGTGGCGCCCGTGACGGTGATGCCGTAGAAGATGCCGCTCACCTGACCCATTCCGAAGATGTCGGGGGAAACGCCGTCATCGGCAAAGAAGGCGGAACCGCCGCTGATGTCCTGATGGGGCGTCGCTATGCCGCCGTACTGGATGCTGGAGAGGTTGAAAACGCCCCAGTTCCCTTCCGTGGCGGGCGTGTCGACGATGCCGTCGCCGTTCACGTCAATAGCTCCACCAGGGACAACGATCTGGTTCTGTCCGCCAAACTGCTCCAGGTTGTTGAACTGGAAGTAAACAGGTCCGTTCGGCAGGGAAATGGGCGCCGCCTGGGCTTGCATTACCAGACCCATTGCCAGGATTGCGCATGCGCATAACAGAATCTTCATTGCTCCTTTCATTGTTCTCACCTCCTTTTCTGGTTTTACTGCACCCTCTTCATAGTTTCCATGTGCGTTCATTGCTTTCTCCACCCTTCCGGGCTTAATCGTCTGTACGATAAAAAGAAAGCAACCACTGTGCCACTTTGTAACTGGCTGATAATAAAGATAAAATTTGGTTTCGGGTGAATGGAAAGAGGCTTTCTGTAAAGATTGCCGACATGTTGGGAGGGGAAATTTTACACTCGTTTCCCGGGCGAGGTTGCCGGGATGAAAGGTAAAAGGGGGAGGGAGGGGAAAAGAATGTCAATAATCGTTCGTTACATATTTCCAGACTTCGGGACATTCCTGCCGCACCCTTTCCAGGAGATCGGCGACGTTTGCATGGCAGGGCTGCCGCAGGCCGTGATACTCAACCAGGGGGCCGATGGGCTTGAAGTAGATGCCGAAACGGGAAAGAAGCCGCAACAGGGAAGGTTCCATCACGGCGAACCAGTCGGTTATGCCGTGCTCGAAACTCATGTGCAACGTCGCCTTCATCAGACCGAGAGGGATTGCCGATCGCATGATTCTGCTCTCCACGGACTCCCCGACGCGCCGGGAGGTCCCGATGTGCGGGGACTCCCGGAGTTCTTTTCTGAACGACTTTGAAACCGCGAAGCGTGACACCTCCGCGGCCGTTGAAGTGAGGAGAAGCCTTCGATCCTGCAGCATGGGGTGATTGCAGATCTGCTGTATGGGAAAGCTATCCGAAGGAGCGTCGGGATCGGGCAGGATCAGTCGCACTGTGCCGGCAATGGTATCGTGTATGCGATCCAGAAGGAGGCTGTGAACGGAGCGGCTGTCGTATTCGTCGGTTTCCAGGTAGTTGGGGTGTTCGTCAGGTTCTTCGTAGTTGTACTCGCGACAGTACACCTGGTAGCGCAAGCGGTACGCTTGCTCGAGAAGCTCGGGGCTGTCGGCAGACACCACCTCGAACCATGAATTGTATGTGACCGCCAGCCGCGAGGCGTGGATGGTAGTACCGTTAGATGGAAAATGCGCATTCTGAAGCATATGCTCGCCTTCCCTTGTTCATACTGTATTGCAAATGTCAGCCGGACAACAAAAAACCGCGAAAAAAAGCCGGGCTTCCGAATAATCTGTAAGATATTTCGGCAACCCGGCTGTCTCAGGGAGACCCTGTAGGCTTTCCGCCCTGCCCTCGCGGGCAGTTGAGTAGTATCGTGTATCTTCTTGTTTGTTCCGTTTTTTTTCGTTTTCTAACAGAAAACAGCAAAAAAGACAAGTATTAGTAACAATGTTGATTCAGAAGGGAATCAGATTATCCTTCTTCGCTCACTTCGATCCGCCTCGTGGATCCGGGGGGACGGTACCATGCCTGACGCGAAATTGCCCTTCATTGTGTTGTAAAACTCCATGAAAAGACATTTGTCATCGGATTTCCGCACAGATCCGAAGCCTTTGTGCGCAATGTGTATTGTGATCGAGGCGCAAGGCCCTGTGCCGGTGTGAGAGTAAATGTCGTCATTGTCGAGTTGAATGAAACTTTCCCCGGAACGCCGTCTATGCTCCCGAAAAGGAAAGGATACATGGGTTCGCTGAAGGTTACGGAGATGGAGGTTGTCCCCGGAATTTCCGTTGCGCCGTTCGGCGGGCTGACGGACACGACGGTAGGACTCGTGGTGTCGATTGCGGTTCCCGTTGTAAAGGTCCAGGTGAAAGCACCCGACATGACATTCCCAGAAAGATCCCTGACCCCCGTTATCGTGCCGGTATAGGAGGTATTCGGTTGCAGGTTTACGGACGGTTTCAAGGTGGCTGTGGGGCCGACAATTTCAATAGCTCCGCTCACCGGGTTCGCCCCCTGGCTGATGGTGAACGTGGCGCCCGTAACAGATGCCGGATCAAACTCTTCACTGAAAAGCACGGTAACGGCGGTGTTCAGGCAAACGTTGGTCGCCCCTGATGCCGGTATGACGGCGATAACCGTGGGCGGGACCCCGTCATTTGTCGTGCCGGTAGAAAAGTGCCAGGTGTAGGCGTTTGCCAGGCTGTTTCCCGCTGCGTCCTTCACCCCGGTCTGAATCGTAACGGTGCAGTCACTGCCCGCAGAGAACGGAGCGTTTGGTGTGAAAGTGGCGATTCTGTTACCGCCGCCGATGGTAATCGTGCCGCTTTTGGAACTCCCTGCGTCGGCAACCAGGAATGTTGCCGTGGTGATGCTCGCCGGATCCATCGCTTCGCTGAAGGTGACGCTGACGGAACTGTTGACGGCGATCCCCGTTGCATTGTTTGCCGGAGTCGTATAGCTGACAACCGGGCGGATGGTATCGGCCGTGCCGCCACTGCCCCCGCTTCCACCTGTGCCCGTGCCGCCACTGCCTCCGCTTCCACCTGTGCCCGTGCCGCCACTGCCGCCGGTTCCACCTGTGCCCGTGCCGCCGCTTCCACCAGTCCCGCCGGTTCCGCCGGTACCCGTTCCTGTTCCTCCGCTTCCGTCTGTCCCGGGTGTAGTGGCGCCGCCGTCGCTCCCTTGGCTTCCGGGTGTAACCGTGTCGCCCGAACTGCTCCCTCCGGTTCCGGATGAATTTCCTCCTCCATCGCCTCCGCTGCCGCATCCTGCCATGATGACAGCAAAAAACAGCACCAGTATCGCAAACCAAATTCGGGTCTTCATCTGTTTCCTCCTTGTAATGGTTTAATAAAATAGCAATGTACTGACTATACAAATATACCCTGATTCATACATTTCGCCATTGGTGGTTCGGATTATTTTTGATGATTCCGCGGAACGGTATATGCATTACAGATTCCGGGTGGAAAGGGAAGGCTCTCTCCCCTCCCTCCGCCACTTCCCATCTTGACAAACATGAGAGCGTGCCATAAGGTTTCAGTGGCGGTCATTTAATTAGTTTCCATCCGGAAACGGTTCTTTTCCGTCCTGGCGGTGTCAATCTTCGGGCTTGCTTGTGCGGCGTGCCAGCGTACGCCTCCGCGCAACCCCTCGATCTTCTGGCCATGACGAAAAATCCCTCGTTTCCGAATTGGAAACCAATAGTGGCTCATCCGGAGTTTCCGGATGGCCACTAATTAAACAGGGCGAGGCGTTCCAGGCATGACAAGATTTCAGTTCAGAAAAATTGCCCACGATGACCCGTTCATCAATGAAGTGTACCGGCTCCGCTACAAGGTCTATTGCGACGAGTGGGGCTTCGAGAAGCCCGAAGACCACCCCGGCGGCCTGGAAATGGACGATTACGACCTTCACTCCGTGCACATGGGGGCATTCTGCCGCGACAGCGGCCGGCTCATCGGCGCCATCAGGCTCATTCTGAATTCGGAATTGGGCTTTCCCATCGAAAAACACTGCACCTTCACCACCGATCTCTCCTCGATAAACCGGGACACGATCGCCGAGATCTCCCGACTGGCAGTGAGCAAGGAATTCCGAAAAAGGGCGGTGGACGGCCTCATCTACAATGACGGCCACATGGCGCCGGAGCAGCGCGTGATTACGAGGGATGCGGAGGAGAAACGGAAGCATGAATTCCATATCATCATGGGGCTCTACCTCTGCATGTACCTGGAAAGCAGGCACATGGGGCTCACGCACTGGTTCGCGGTCATGGCGAAAGGCCTTCGCATCCTGCTGAATCGAATGAAAATCCGTTTTTCCCCCATCGGCCCCGAAGTCGACTACCACGGTCCGCGGATACCCTATCTCGGCGCCATCGACGATATCGTGAAGGGGGTGTCCACTAACCAGGTTGAACTGTTGGAGGAATACCGGGGAGAAATCCTGGGAGAGGGGTTTGCGAATGATTCAACGTGAGAACGGAAGGTGAAGTCGTTTTTTCGGTTGACTTGACTGCGGAATCCCGGCTCTGTTGTCCCTCGACCCCTCGACCCCTCGACCCCTCGACCCCTCGACCCCTCGACCCCTCGACCCCTCGTTTGCTTCCCCTCCCCCTACCAGAAATACAATTTTCCCGTTTGAAGCACATACACCCCAAGCGCCAGGTTGGTTACGCCGTGGGCGAGGATGCAGGCGGACAGGCTTCTGCTATGATAGAGAAGAAGATTGTAGAGTATGCCGGCTACTATCCCTGCCAGGAAAAGGTTATGCTCAAGACCGAACAGGACAGCCGTGATGAGAAACGACGGCCAGGTGAAACGACCGATGGGAACCTTGGTGAAATCGTGGGATATGATGTAGCGAATCAGGAACGATCGCCAGAAAAGCTCTTCCATGAAAGGGACTACGAGAGCAGCCCCAGCCAGGCGCGACGCTATCAGGAAGATCCTGATTCCTTCACCACGGCAGAGGTTCGGGTCATACCCCCGGAGAGCGCCCATGGTAGCCCACGGAAAATCCATGCTGATCCACATGGCGAACACGCCGAGGCCGACGGCGAGAGCGGCGCAGGCTGTTGCCGGTCTGATGAATTCCCTGGAGATAATCTCCTTGTACTGTTTCCTGAACAGGAAGAGAACGAGAGCGACGGACCCGGCCTTGACAGGATAGAGGAAGAGCAGGAGCTGCTCGGAAACGGCCGTAAGCCCCTTTCCGGATACAAAATGCAGGAACTCTTCAAGGGCAATGAATGCCATGTACAGCGCGAATGGGGCTGCCCTGCACACGATGTCGCTGGAAAGGAAATGATGGGTTCTGGCTAAAGTATTTGTAATGACGCGGGGTATGGCCATGGTCACGAATTGGCTGCCCTATCCAGAAATAGTGGGGCCGGTAAGGGTGTGTATGCGTTTCGGATCATTAGAATATCCCCTGTCTCTTTCTGGTCGAAAATTGTAAAGCTTCCCGACAAACGTGGGGTATCGGAAGTCGATAATATCTCTTTCATGCTGTAATATCCCGTTTTTTCATTTTTTTTGTTTCGGCACCATTATTGCTAATTTCTTAATGAAGAACCGGGAGAAGCCTAGCACAGGGACCCACAATGCAAGCAACCACGAAGAAACCACCTTCTCCGGACTGTACGGATGAGCGGATCGCGCTTGTGACGGACCTTACGGAGATCATCCTCGGAACCGACAACATCAACGGGATCGCCAATCAGGTCCTGGATATCGTCGTTCGGCATACCGGCGCCGTCAAGTGCTCGCTGATGCTGCTCAATGACCGGAGGGAACTATCCATCGTAGCATCCCGGGGGATTGACCTGGAGATTTCCCGTGAATACCGGTCACGGATTGGCCAGGGAATCGCGGGCATGGTGGTCAGGAACACCGAGCCGGTTCTCGTTGACGATATTACTACGGACACCAGATTCCGGGGGATGGGGAGAGGTAACGGCTACCGGACCCCATCATTCATTTCCTGCCCGATACGGGGACGCAAGAGGATGATCGGCCTGCTGAACGCCAGCGATCGGAAAGACCTGCTTCCGTTTACCGAACAGGGCTTCGAACTCCTGCAACTCATCAGCCACCAAGCCGCGGTTGCCTTGGAAAACGCCTTTCTCATGGCCCAGTTGCGGGAAAAAGCCGCTGAACTGGAAGAAATGAACCGGAAGCTCATGGAAGGTGATCTGCTCAAGACCGAGTTCCTGACGCGAATCTCCCACGAACTGCGGACTCCCTTGAACTCCATCAAGGGATCCATCTACTACCTGGAAAGTGCGGACAGGCTGACGCGGGAAGATCAGAAGGAGTTCTACGCCATCATCTCCAAGGAAACCGAGAAGCTAGCCGCAATCGTGGAGGATCAGCTCGACTTTCTCGCCTGCGGAGACGGAATGAGGAGCATGAACAGGGCGGTTGTCAGTCTGGCCGAGATCCTCACCGACGTTTCCTGCTCCAAGACGCTCGCTGATACGCTCGGTCGCGCGGGGCTGACCCTCTCCGTTCAGATGGAAAACAATGTGCCGGAAATCTTCGGAGACAAGTTCCGGATACGCCAGATGCTTATCACGCTGCTGGAAGGAATAGCCGGCTGCCTGGAGATGGGGGACGAGCTTCATATTTCCGCCAGGGACAATGACACCATACGGGTTTGTATCCAGGTTGAGAGGGAACTCCCGAAGCCTTTCATCGACTCCTTTTCCCGTCCCGCGCCGCCCATGGGTAGGGAGATCGGCGACGACAAGGGAAAGATGTATCTGGTCCGAAAGGCGGCCGAAAGCCTCGGCTGGGATCTGGAGATGGAAACCGGCGCCGGCTCCTTCACTCTAACCATGGTAATACCGAGGAGCAGGCGACAGAAGATCGACGCGGCCGTGGGCAAAAGCATCGATCTTTTCCTTGAATTCATCGCGGAAATGATGGGACTGAATACCTGTTCCATCATGCTGCGGGACGATGTTACGGGAGAACTGAGGATTCGAAGCGCCCTGGGGCTTGACGAAGACATTGTCAGGACCACGCGTATTCGGCCGGGAGATCAGATAAGCGGCTGGGTCGCCATGGAAGGGAAGCCGGTTCTCATCGAGAATATCGAAAACGATCCGCGTTTCGCCCGCAAGAGCTTCTCCCAGTACAACACCAAGTCCCTCCTTTCGGTTCCGCTGAAGATAGGGGAAACCGTGGCCGGGGTTCTCAACCTGAACAACAAGAAGTCCGCGGAACCGTTCACGCCTACGGACCTCACCCTCGCCGCCGTACTCAGCGACAGGATCTCCCGCCTTATCGGGAAATTACGGGATGATGAAAGCTGGGAAGAGGGCTTTCGGGATTTCACCGCGTCCTTTGAAAAGCTGCTTGCCGCGGGGAGAAAATACCACAAGAAAACTCGGCTCCTCCCGGTCCTGGTTCGAAGAATCATGGAAAAGCTTGGGGCATCCGAGGAGGATCGGAAAAACGCCCTCTACGTCTCCACGGTCTACGACCTGGGGTTGATGTTCATGGATGATGCGGTGCTGCGGAAGGGGAAACTGGAGCCTTCGGAATTCGCCTCTCTGAAGGTGCACCCTTTCGCAACCGTGGAGCTTCTGAGCGGCATCGAGTTTTCCCCGGATGTCAGCAGGGCGATTCTCCATCACCACGAGAAATTCGACGGCACCGGATATCCGGATGGTCTCGCGGGAGACGAGATCCCCCTCATCTCACGGGTCATCTCGGTGGTGGACGCTTACTGCGCCATGCTTTCCAAGAGGCCGCACCGGAAGGAGATGACCGGCGCCGATGCTCTCCGGGAGATAAAAAACGGCGCCGGGACCAGCTACGACCCGGCAGTGGTGGAGGCGTTGGATGCGGTTTTGAAAGAATAAGGCATTGAAGGGTTCGAGGATTCAAGGGTTCAAGGATTCGAGTGAAAACCCTAGCCCCCTGTCCCTAGCCCCCTGTTTTTCACCCCCCCATCCCATGCTTCTTCATCAGGTCGTAGAGAGTCGGCCTGCTCACCCCGAGCGCCTCGGACGCCTTCACGATGTTTCCCTCGTGTTCCTGCAGGACCCGGGCAATGAGATCACGCTCCACCCTGTCCCTGGCGTCCTTCAGAGTCATCCTTTTCTCCGTCGTCTGCGCGATCGGGGACAGCGTTTCGTCAAAACCGAGGTCGGCGGGTTCGAGAAAGGTTGAATCCGCCATGATCACCGCCCGCTGAACCCTGTTTTCCAGCTCGCGTACGTTGCCCGGCCATTCGTAGGCCCGGATCCGGTCTATGGCCGCGGGGCTGAAGCCCTTCACCTTGCGGTTGAGTCCTTCGCCGAAGCGGCGCAGAAAAAGATTCGCCAGGAGCATGATATCGCTCCCCCGCTCCCGGAGAGGGGGGAGCGGGATGGTAATGACGGCGATCCGGTAGTAGAGGTCCTCCCGGAAGTTTCCCTCGCGGATTGCCTTTTCAATATCCACGTTGGTTGCGGAGACCACGCGCGCGTCCACGACAATGTCTTCCCGTCCGCCGACCCTCTGAATGACCTTTTCCTGGAGAAAGCGCAGCAGCTTCACCTGGAGGTTGGCGGGTAGCTCGCCGATCTCGTCGAGGAACAGGGTGCCCGTGTGGGCATACTCCACCTTTCCCTGCACCCGCGTATGGGCGCCGGTAAATGCGCCCTTCTCGTAGCCGAACAGTTCCGACTCCAGCAGATTCTCCGGTATGGCGCCGCAGTTGATGGGAATAAACGGCTGCCCCTTCCTGAGGCTCTGGGCGTGGATAGCCCTGGCCACAAGCTCCTTGCCGGTGCCGCTGTCGCCGGTGACGAAGACCGGCACGTCGGAGGTGGCAACCTTCCTGATGGTGGAGAAGACCTGCTCCATGCTCGGGCACTGGCCCACAATACCGCCGAACTGAGTGGTCTTTTCCTCAACGGCGACCTGCAGACGGCGGTTCTCGTCTTCGATGGCCCGGATATGGAATGCCCGTCCGATGACCACCTTCAGCTCTATGATATCGATTGGTTTGCGGTAGAAGTCGTAGGCGCCGGTCCTCACCGCCCGGAGCGCGCTCTCCCTCTCGTCATTGCCGGTCACGACGATGACCTTGGCGGCCGGGTCGATACGGAGGATTTCCTCCAGGCACCGGAAACCCTCGTCGGTCCCTTCCTCATCGGGCGGGAGGCCGAGATCCAGGGTCACCACCTTGGGCCGGTGCTTCCGGAACAGCGCGATTGCCTCCATGCCGTCCTCGGCTGGAAGAACCTCGTACTCCCTGGCCAGCCCCCACTTGAGCTGTTTTCTGATATCTTCGCTGTCTTCTATGGCCAGCAGTTTTTCCATGAAAACCTCTTGTAAAAACATAGGGTTCGAGGATTCGAGGGGTCGAGGGGTCGAGTGAGAACCCTAGAACCCTTGAACCCTTGCATCCTGTTCATCTTCCCTCGCCATTTTCGGCAGACGGACCGTGAACACGGATCCGACCCCGACCTCGCTCCGCGCATCTATTGTTCCTCCGTGGGACTCCACTATCTGCTTGCACTGGTAGAGGCCGATGCCGAGGCCTTTTTTCTTTGTCGTCCGGAACGGCCTGAACAGTTCGTGCGCCATGAATTCGTCCGTCATCCCGCACCCGGTATCGTGTACCCGGATGAATGCCGCGGCGTCTTTCACCCCGGTTTCAACCCGTATGGTCCCACACTCGTCGGTCGCCTCCAGGGCGTTCAGAATGAGGTTATGGACCACGTTCCTGATTTGTTCGGGATTCACCAGGGACAGGACTGAACCCCCTTCCGTGATGATTCGTTCCCGCCCATACGCCTTGCCGACCTCGGCCGCGGTTTCCTCCGCAAGTACCCGAAGATCGGATGGCTGCAATGACGGCGAGCTTTCCCGGGGCGCCATCTTCAATCTCTGCGTGAGTTTATTCATCCTGGCCAGCGAATTCCTGATGGTATCGAGCATATCCCGCTGGAACTCCGGCTCCTGCAGGTAGTCCCGCGCATTCTCCAGCAGCATCGACAGTCCCGAGGCGAGGTTTTTCAGGTCATGGACCACAAATGATGATACCTTCGCCACGGCCGCCATCTCCCGGGACTCGGCAAGTTCGTCGGCCAGACGGAAGTTGTCCAGCGACAGGAGCGCCTGCCGGGCAAAGGTCTTCATGAGGTCATAATCCTCGTAGGTATATTCCTCCGGCGCCAGCTGTTCTCCGAGGACGACAAATCCCCTGACGGTCTCCGTATCGCGCAGGGGCACAATCAGCCGTGCATCCGTGGCGCTTACGAACGCGGATTCGCGCTCATCGGGGCGGTACTCCACATGGGACGGATTAAAGACCCTGCCCGTGTCGGAGAAATAGTCGATCAGGGGAGTCGCGGCGGGAAGATCCGCCCGCGCCCCGACAACTCCCTGCAGCGCGGCCCGGGTATACACCGTTGCGGCCTTGTCCCGCAGGTAGAGCGAGCACCCCTTCAGGCCGAAAGTGTCACGGTAGGTCGTGAGCACGGCGTCCATCACCTCGTCCAGGTTTCCGCACGACGCAAGGCGCCCGGTAAAACCCAGCCACTCTTCGCGGTAGTCATGCTTGTGGTGATAGAAGTGCTTGTTCACCAGCACCTTCGCCCGTCTTCTGACCTGCTCGGAGAAGAGGAACAGGAAGAGCGCGATACCGACCGCGAAGGCGGCCACAATGGCGAGATTCCTGCTGAAAGAGTCCCCCAGGTAGCGTAACCCTTCGCCGATTAATCCGAGAACGAGGAGGTAGATTCCAACCAGGAAGAGGGTGAGGGAGCGGTAAAATACGTATCGTGAAACCACGATGAAAACGCTGTTGCCCCGGAAAAGCTTCGAATATCCCAGAAGAAGGGCCGCAATGATGAAGACGCCCGAGCGTACCGGCGTCAGATTCATGTTGATGGTGCGATAGAGCAGTCCCTGGCTGAAATAGAATATCAGTACGGCAAGGATTGCGGCAAATCCGATTACCTCGAACTTTATCCTGTATCGATCGCTGCCCGATGTGGAGGAAAACGTCACTTCCAGATTCATCAGGGAGAAAACGCAGTAGACGAGAATCCCCATGTAGAACCAGAAACCGACGACGCCCAGGAAAAGCATCTTTTCCGCCTGCACGTCCGGCGCATAGAAAAATGCGCTGCTGGGGAAGAGTGCCGTGCTCAGCGGGAATATCGCCGACAGGGCGAGAAGGACCTTCCAGAATATGGCAATCGCCCCGTCGTTTATATTCCGGGCATAGGTAAGGCTGTAGAACAGCAGCGACGCCGGCAGCAGGGAAACGGGAACGATGAGGCCGATGGAAAAGGTTTTCAGGTCGTACCAGCGGGTAAAGGGGAGCCAGTCCGCCACCTCGGTCAGGGCCAGAAGAGAAAGGGCCACTCCCAGGGAAATAGAGGCGGTGTCTCTTTTCCGGGCAATAACGATGATTGCCAGTGATAGGAGAAGGAGTGCCGATGGTATGGGAAGGAGTGTTTCAAACATACGATCTCATGACTTCAGTGTTCGACGGACAGGGCGCGTACCCAGGAAGCGACCTCGTTCCGATGCCGGTCGAATGATTCTGGCGACCAGTCCCCGAAACGGCCCTCTTCACCGAGAGGGGCGGCGGCAGTAGCGCGCTTCATGTCCGCCAGTCTTTGCTCGATTTCCGCGGCCCGGGGAATGCCCCGCCGCTTCGCGGAGGCTATGAGCCGTTCCAGCCGGTATATATACCGGTAATCGGTGATCCCGTCCCGTATCGCCTCCCAGACGGGAGTCGGCAGCGGGCCGTGAGCACCGGGATACGCAACCATGATCTCCGGGCCGTCCAGCACGGTGAACGGATTGCCGTTGCTCCCCTGGCTCATCTGGTATGTCCAGGGGACCACGCCGTTCACGCCCCATTTCCAGGCGCCGAACCCGAACACGTACCGAGTGTAGCACAGGTTGCGTCCGGTGAGGGCCTCATTGGGGTAGATCCACCATTCATTTCCCATGGCGCGAAGGCGTGCCGCCTCGGCATCGCTCTCCGGCGTGCCGGTGCACATGACGGACACCTCAGGCCACGGCCGGGTGATGAGCGTCCGGAGCCCCATCTGGCGGGCTATCGCATTCAATCTCTTCGCGGCAGCCACCCTGATCCGGTCATCATAATCGGGTTCGTCTACCAGCTGTACCAGGAGCTTGTCCCGTGGCACACCCGCCTCACGGGCAAGCCTGTCGAAGTGTCGCAGGAGACTCCGCAGCCGCCGTTCGGTAACCGCTTCATCATACAGCAGGATGCTGCCCGGATGCATCGGTTTCGCGGTGTGAAGGAGGTGCCCCGGGTACCAGCAGAACGGGCCGGGAAAGCCGAGCTCCCGGTAGCTGCGAAGGGCGTTCCTCAAACTTTCGAGGACCGGTTCGCCGTTTCGGTCCGTTGTGTAGATGAAACGGGAATGCGGATAGGCCACGGTCATGCCGTGCTCCCGCAGGTCCCGGTAGATTTCCGTCCCGCGCCGGGCCAGCATCTGCCGTTCCCCCTCCGTCCAGTCCGGTGAATCCATTTCGTAGAAGGCATAATCCATCATCATGCCGTACCGGATGTCCGTATCGGTGAGCGTGACAGGGAGTACGGTAGCATGGAACGGAATCTCCGTCCGCCGTCCCCGCTCCGCGGTAATGGTGACAACGGCGCGGTACTCTCCGGTCAGGGCATCAGCCGCGGCACCCAGGTTCAGCCTGAAGGAGCGCGTGACGTCCTTACGCACGACGGGGAACTCCGGTTCGAGAATCCGGGGTGCCCAGCGGCAGTTAACCACTGAGCCGGGTTCCTCAGCGCCGGCCGTTTCGGTAAGCAGGCCGAGAGACGCAACCTTCACCGTAACCGTGTTCGTGACGCCATTTGTACCACGAACCGGCGAAATGGCAACCGTCACGCGGCCCAGGTCGCTGACCGAACGAATGGAAAAGGTGATGGGCTTGATTTCGTTCCGGGAAACAGCCGCGACAATGCTTTCCAGGGGGGAGGCCCCGGCGGGCATGGTGTCGGGAAAGACCCTTTCGAGAGGGCTTGTCCGGAACAGGGCATATCCCCTTTCCAGGTCAGCGGGGGAAGGGGCCCACGGCATCCGTTCGTTTTTCGCCCGGGCAGGCGCCATTCGGTACCGCGGCCGCGGGCATTTCACATCGGGGCCGGGAAAGGTCCTGCACAACTCTTCACGCCGCAGGATTTTACGGCGTTCGGCCAGAACATTGCCTGAGCCGTCAGTCAACCTGATCGCTATCAGGTACGTCCCCTCGGGGATGCTGTACGGCTCCTCCCGGGAAAACGGACGTGCGGAGGTTCCGGGAAGGTCGAATTCCAGGCTGCCTGCCGGGCCGTCCAGGCGTGAGAGAGAGGCGCGGGCAAGGAGACTTTCCTGGCGGTAGAGTTCACCGCTGACGCCGAGAACGCCCGCCTGCAGCAAGTCGGGCCTGACCCGGAAGCCGACAATCACCCGGGAACGCATTTCCAGGCGATCCAGGGAAATGATGCCGTCCCGCACGAGCCACGAAACCAGCGTCAGGGACCCGTCGCCGTCACTTTCCGGACGCGGACAGGAAACACAGCAGATAAACAGCAAAGCAGCTTGTAGAAGGAATAGAATTTTCCGCACGATCTCACGGCGTCATTTTCGGTACCACATGGTTAAACCGGCTCTTTGCAGCATGCCGGCGCCGCCTACAACCACGCGCACCTTATCGTACCCCTGATGCCAGTAGAAGGCCGCCGTCTTGGCGGCGGCAAGGTCTCCGGAGGAATCGCTGTAGAAAGCCGCGATCTTGTTTCCCTGCATGGAGCGGTATAGCTGCACCCGGTTGCAGGGCACGGAAATGGCGCCGGTACTATGCCTCCATTCATGGTCCCCGGCGCATTTGGCGTTCGCATTCACGAGCCTGCCCAGTTTGTGGAGTTGCCTGGCTTCAAATGTCGATATGCGCGGCACTTCGGGGTAGGTGTACAGTATCCCCTCATTTCTCTGAGCGGCCTGTGCGAAACTGCCCCAGAAGCAGGCGAGCAGGAAGATGGCCCCGAAAACGACTGACTGGATGGTTTTATTGTGCATTGAGACCAGTAATGTCCGGTCATAATCTTGCTTCAAACCTCCCCCTCCCTTGACGGGAGGGGGTTGGGGGGTGGGTGAAGTCGAATCGAAGAGATGTTCCTGGCAGCGTCCCCCCCACCCTGACCCTCCACCCGCCAGGGGGGAGGGAACTTTTTACGCAAGGCAAAGACATAACGGAACAGTGTTGCATTGAAATAAACCTTCTACTGGGCCGGCACATAACCATCCTTAGAAAAAAGAACGCGTCATGTCTCACCGACGGGCGCCTTTCCCTGGAATTTCGTCATCAACCAGTTTCTTCCCGCCTTCGGTGATCCTCACATGGGCTCCTGAAGCATTTTTGTAGAAAGTCAGGGAATATCTTCGTTTCCTTCCGGCCAGATCCAGCGTTACAGAATCTGTGTTCTCCTTCATCTTCATGCCGTCCCGGATGAGATTTCCGCTCTCGGCGAGGGTTCCCGTATCGCACGGGACCAGGACATGGAGGAATACCGTATCCTTTTTCCTCTCCGTCGGTTCCACCTCGATGCGCCAGTTTCCGTGCTGCATGGTGTAGGGCCCGGCTTCGGCCACCGCCTCCCCGTACATCTGCCACTGGTTGTATTCCGCGTCCAGGAACTCGAAGGAATTTCCGTTTGCATGATCGCTGCGCACAACGACGGTTCCTTCGGGAAGCTTCGGAATGCCGTGCCGGTGATCCATCAGGACGATATGGCCGTTTTTCCGGTCAACGCTCTCTACCTTGCCCCACCCCCGGTAGTAGGCGTCATCCACCAGCCAATGGGGGTGCCCTCTCGACCCTTCCGTATACGGCGTGTCCGTTTCTCCCAGGTAGACGAAGTCCCCGGCCGAGAAGCCGGTGGCGTCACGGACGGACAGGGTATTCCCGCCCCCGTAGGGAAGGGCCAGGGTGGTCTTGCGGGCCCCTTTTTCATCGGCGCCCCCCACGATGCGGGTAACGGGATTCGCCGGCAGCAGGGTTCTTACCAGCAACCGCCCATCCGACGGGCCGAAATTCCATCCCCTGATGGTGATGATTCCGGGATGTACGACCTCGGAAATCCCACCCCGAAGGGTCCCACGGAGTCGTACCCCCTGCGGCTTGCCGGGAACGGCGGCACTGTTCGCGACCGTGCCGGAAAACCTTTCGGCGCCTTCATGCTCGGGACGGTACACGGAATGGAGCAGCCACCGCTTGGGATAGTCCGGTTGTGTCGATACGACGCGATCGAAGATCACGATAACCTCGTCCTGCCGAAGGAACAGGAGATCCCTGGTGACAAGGGAGACTTTCGGGCTTTGCCCGTCCGAGGTTGCCAGGTTTGAGTTATAGGAACGGGTGATGTCCGCGCGGGCATACTCGTACATCCCCGGTACGCTTGCAATCGTCCGTATCCCTCCCAGGAAATGCTTACCATCATCCAGATCCGCGACCTCTTTCGGCGGGTCCGTCCACCTCTGACCGCCGTCATTGGCATACCCCTTCCAGACCGGATCCGTCTTCTTCCCGTCAAGCGATTCTCCGGGACGGTAGACGAGAACCGAGTTGTGGGCAACCGTTCTGGATGAATAGTTGCCGCGATGTGGGGTCTCTTCGTACTGCCCGCTGTCGATTGCGAGCCAGCCCTTCTTGTATACCTGGAAACTCCCCTGGTCGCGATGGTCATGGACAAGGGGGTAGCTGGACGCCTTGAACCAGAGCAGGGTTCCCGACGGGTCGTCCCAGGAACTCCTCATTACCACGATGCCGCTTCCCTCCGGCCTGCCGTCCGGGAAATCCGGTTTCAGCGGAGCGCCGGAGGCGACGGTTCCGAAATGGTACGCCAGCGGAAGCCCCATCAGGGACGGAGATGCGGCCGCGACGGTTCCGTCGCGGAAAATGATGTCCCAGACCAGGGCCGGGCTTGCCGCCAGCCATTTCCTGGTCGGAAAGGGGCCGCCGAATTGCGCGATCTCGAAATCGCCCTGGTACTGGGTCAACCAGTTCAAGACTGCGGCCAGATCCAGCCTGCCCGATCGTGCGGCAATACCCTGGGCCAGGGCTGTTGTTGCGAAAGTTTCCGGTCCGGAAACCCGGGTAAAGCCGTTGTACCGGTAATCGCCGAAGCGGACGATGCCTCCCGGCCGGCTGCTTTGACCATTTGCATTGTCGTAGCGGACATGCGTCGTGTAGGGAAGCATCTGGTAGAGCCAGAACAGCGGGAACCCCCCTATGGCCGATGTTGTGGCGTAGATATCCTCTCCGCCCGCCGTGGCCCAGGCATCGAAAGCCCAGAGTTTATTGGGGTAGGGAGATTCGCCGTACATGGTTCCGGCCGGATTGCCTCCCTTTTTGCAGGTTGCCTCCATAAGTCTGAGATGTTGGTCTCTCCACCAGGAGGCAAAGAAATCACAGTACTGTCTTGCCTTTCTGTCCGCCGTCGACGCGGAGGATGCGTCATGGGGGAATATCATCCCGCCGTCGCCGTAGAAAGCCAGGCCGTAGAAGGCATACATCTCCCGGCTCTCGCGAAAACGGCCGCCCATGGTCTTCTTCAGGGAGGAGCGCGCCCTGTCGGCGACGGCGCTGAATTTGCCGAACACGACAGCCCTCTGGTCGGGGGTCATGGCATGGAAAAGCCAATCATAGCAGGCAATGAAGTGGGGGGTGTATCTCTTGAACGACCCCAGCTCCGTCGGCGGTTCGAGCTGCACCAGAAGCTCGGCTCCCAGCCGGCCGTATTCTTTGACCGAACGGCGGGTGTACTCGAACCCCGGCACTTCTCCAAGGGCATACAGGAAAGCAAGATTCAGGCAGTCCGAAACGGTTGGTTTCCGCTTCAGGGGGGAGTACGTGTCGCCGAATTCCTTGAGCACGGTGTAGTATCGGGACTGGGCATTCGCCTTGTTCGCGCACCGGGCGCGGATTCCCGGGATCCTTTCAGTTGTGAGGAAGATCCTCGGATGTCCTTCCGCAATCACGTAGATGGGTTGCGACGCCTTGTCCGACGAGAATCCGCAGGCAGGCGTCAGCATTACCACCAGCATCGTGGAAAGGACCTTGAACAACTTCTGAACCCCCGGCACGTATTTCATGTCATGAGTGACCGGACTATCATTTTTTCAAGATTCAGGGACTCTTCCAGCGGAACGTCGATGTTGTAGTCATCCCTGTACACGAAGCTCGGTTTTTCCCGATAGGCGTAGTGGTGCCAGACAGGGGAGAATTCGGTGATGTAATAGTTTCCCTCACTGGGGATGATGTCGATGTTCAGCCACGTTGCATCCAGGTCCCGGGCAAGCCTTTCCGAAACATCGATCACCTCTCGGGGGACACGGCTCCACTCCCCGATGCCGCCACCGTCGATATTGACCTTCCATTGAGCCTCGTTCGCCTGGAGGCGCCAGTGGGCCTCCACCACCTTACCGCCGCCTACCACGGTCTTGATGTCCCGGTCGAGGGTAAGGAATTTCTGAGCCAGGAGAGGGGGGGAAAGGAAGGGATAGGTCATTCTCCGTGCCTTTATCAGGTGATAGTAGAAGATCCTCTTGGAGACCAGCGACAGCAGATACTTGACCGTGCCCGGGTTAAACAGGTCGAGCGTGGACATTCTGTAGAAGGAAAGA
>CALABV010000037.1 GCA_937886325.1 uncultured Geobacter sp. | reverse complement strand
GACGACCAGGGAAAGGCGATCATGGTGGACATCAGCGCCAAATCCCCCACATTGCGGACCGCCATAGCCACCTCCACCGTTTTCATGAAAAGGGAGATCCTGGAGAGGATACTCGAAGGAACGGTTGCCAAGGGCGACGTGCTGGGAGTGGCCCGGTTGGCCGGGATCGCCGCGGCAAAGAAGACCCCGGACCTGATACCGTTGTCGCATCCCCTGGCGCTGCATGCGGTTACCGTCGATTTCACCACGGATTTGGAGGCCGGGTGCGTGCGGGTGGAGAGCATGGTGCGCGCCTTCGAGCGTACCGGCGTGGAGATGGAGGCAATGGTATCCGCGTCCGTTGCCGCTCTGACCATCTACGACATGTGCAAAGGGGCGGACAAGAGTATCCGTATCGGAGAGGTGAAGCTTCTCTTCAAGGAGGGGGGCAAGAGCGGCGTGTACCGTCGGGAGGCACAGCAGTGAAAGCCGGGATACTGACACTCAGCGACAAGGGCGCTCGTGGGGAAAGGACCGACCTGAGCGGACCGGCCCTGACCGATTGGCTGGGTCGGCACGGTGTGGAAACCGCCGTCTATGAGATGATCCCGGACGATATGGAGTTGATTTCCGCGAAACTGGCGGAGTGGGCCGACAGCGGCGCTATGGACATCATCCTGACGACCGGCGGCACCGGGGTGTCTCCACGGGACGTCACTCCGGAAGCGACCATGAAGATACTGGAACGGGTCATTCCGGGTCTCGGCGAACTGATGAGGTTCAGAAGCCTGGCCAAGACGCCCTCCGCGGCCATATCGCGTGCGGTTGCGGGCATTCGGGGCAGAACCCTTATCGTTAATCTTCCGGGAAGCCCCAAGGGCGCGGTAGAGAACCTGGAGGCGGTATGGGACGCGGTTCCCCATGCGGTTGCCAAGATCCAGGGGGACCCCAGCGATTGCGCCGTGTAGGTCGACTCATCTGCTTGCCGTAACAAGCAGGCCCCCGTCCGTCACCGTTACCCGGCAGCCGGAGAATCCGGACCGCTTCAGACGGAAAAGGATGAATGGGGCGGCAATGGGCATGCAGTACGGAAAGAAAAGTCTCCTTGTGCCGCCGGCGCCGGCCGTACAGCCGGGGTCCGGGAATAAGGGTAATCCTGTGCATGAAACGTGCGTCAGGTCGGCCGACTGTTTGTTTTCGGAAAGAGCAGCCCAGGTAATAGAGTTGCGATGTGTTTTTACAGAACGGGGCGCGAGGGAGAGGATAATAATCGATGCGGTGTCATGCAGGCGTCTGAAGATCATCATTTGAAAAATGTACTTCATATCCCCGCCTACCGGCAAATGTTTTTTCATAGTACGGGGGGCAGATCAAAACGGCAGCGGGCAATTAACATATGGGAGGATACAAGGGTATGCAGCAAAGGCGAGAAATTGAAAACAAACTTCAGGGGGAAACCCTTGTCCGTAAGGGATTGATGAAAAAGCACGCAAGGATAGAGCAGCTCAGATTGGTGCCTGATCTCCATGTGGTAAAACTCGGCGGGCATGGAATCGTCGACTTCGGCCGTGATGTGGTTCTCCCCTTGATGGAGGAGATCGGAGAGTTGTCGAAGAAGTTTAAAATGCTCATAGTCACCGGCGGCGGCGTTCGGGTGCGTCATATCCTCGATATCGGGATTGACCTTGGAATGCCAACAGGCGTCCTGGCCGAACTTGCGGGAAAGATCAGCGAACAGAACGCCGAGATCGTGACACTGCTCCTATCCAAATGGAACGGTTCGAGGCTCAAGCCGGGCGATCTTCTCGATCTCCCCACCATGCTCCATCTCGGCCTCCTGCCGGTGATCCACGGCACTCCGCCCTACGGTCTTTTCGAGCATCCTCCCGAAATGGGTCTTATTCCTCCTCATCGTACCGATACCGGAGCGGTCCTTATGGCGGAAGTTCTCGGGGCAAAAAGCTGCATCCTCATGAAAAATGTCGATGGGCTCTACACGGAAGACCCGAGGGTAAACCCCAAAGCCGAACTCATCAAGGATATTACGGTAGATGAACTGCTTAAAATTGATATGGAAGACATGGTAATGGAACAGAAAGTCCTGTATCTGCTGCGTGACGCGGCGAATGTGAAAGAGGTCATGATCATCAACGGACACAAGCGCGGCACGTTGGAGAGGGCGCTCAACGGGGAAAACGTGGGTACCATTATCCGGGCATAGAAGAGCAAAAAATACCGTATTGACATCCTGCACACAGGGGTATACGCTTTAACCATAAGCCCTCCGAAGTACCCAGGGAGGAAAAAACGGAAGGAGGTATCCCTACCATGGCAGGAAAGATTTTTTACCGTGAGAGAAGCAAGATGGTGGATGGAGCGAAACAGCCTCGCTACATCTTGGTTGCGGTGTCCGGGCTTGACCTGAAAGTATACGGTCAGCATCTCCGCATGTGCGAACTGAAGCAGATCGCCGAAGGTGTCGGCGCCGAGCTCGTCGCCCTCGGAAGAGGCCCGAAACACGCTGAAGAATAACCCTGCCGTCGTAACGCTTCATCAAACGTCGGCACAATCAAAGGGGGTCGGAAACGGCCCCCTTTCTTTATGCGGGAAACGGCAGGTGGAGTCGTCCTCTTCGGGTGACCCCACCTGCCGTATTTATGTTTATGCCACGTTTCCATCGACGACAGGCGAAGGTGAGTTCTCGGCCATGCCCGCCAGGTTCAGTCCCGCACGGCGCATGTCCGGATAGACATGAGTTCTTTTCCTGCCTTTTTCGATGAAGATGATTTCGTCTGCGAGGGCGTGCATTTCCTTGCGGCTGTGCGTGACAAGGACAAAGGGTATCCGCCAGATCCGCTGCAGGTCGCGGAGTTCCGCCTGGAGCGCCCTGCGGTTGCCGTGGTCCAGGGCCGAAAGGGGTTCGTCCAGCAGAAGCAGGTCCGGTTCCACCATGAGCGCCCTGGCAAGGGCGGTCCGCTGCTTTTCTCCACCGGACAATTGAGCCGGATACCTGTCCTGTAGATCGCTTATCTTGAGCATTTCCAGAACGTCAAGGGTGCCGATCCGATAGTTTTTCCCTTTTTTGCACCTGCTCGGTATGCCGTAGAGGATGTTCTCCTTCACCGTCAGGTGCGGAAAGAGGGCATAGTCCTGGAAAACGTACCCGATCCGTCTTCTTCGGGCAGGGAGCGCGATGTGATCGTCCGATGAGTAAAACACCTTTTCATCCAGCGAGATGTACCCTTCGTCCGGTTGACGGAGCCCGGCGATGCAGTTCAGAATGGTGGTCTTGCCCGAGCCTGACGGCCCGAATATTACCAGGATCCCACGGTCGAAATCAAAGCTCACCTCAACGGTCAGACCAGGCAGCTTTCTAGAGATGTTCACCCTGAGCATGTTCCGGCCCTCCCTTCTTCCATGTCTGGACCTTCTTTTTGCACCACCAGTTGAGCCAGAATACCGTAGCAAAGGAGAGCGCGGTGATCACCAGCACCAGGTTGCGGGCTGCCGACGTGTCGCCGGTCTCCACTGCGAAGTAGATTGCCAGGGGTATTGTCTGCGTCTTGCCGGGGATGTTCCCCGCCACCATCAGGGTCGCTCCGAATTCACCCAGAGCGCGGGCGAATGAGAGGACCAGCCCCGCGAGAATTCCCGGCCAGGCCAGGGGAAGGGTGATGGTCAGAAATATCCGGGCTTCCCTGGCGCCCAGGGTGCGGGCAGCCTGTTCCAGGGAGATGTCCACCCCGGCGAAAGCCGCCTTCGCGCTCTGGTACATGAGGGGAAAGGAAACGACCGCCGAGGCGATAACCGCCGCCCACCAGGTGAAGATGAGCTGAAAATCGAAATACTCCAGCAGGAAACGGCCAACCGGGCCGCGCTTTCCCAAAAGGATGAGAAGACCGTACCCAAGGACCGTGGGCGGGAGCACCATGGGGAGAATGATGAGGGATTCAACGACGTTCTTTCCCATGAACTCCGTGCGTGCCATGGTTCTTGCGACGGCCAGGCCGGCGACGAAGTCGACGAAGACGGCTGCCAAGGCCACCTTCAGGGAAAGAATGACGGGATCTATCATACAGGTGTCTCCACGGTATAGAGTGTCAGAACGGTAACCGGAAAGAATGTTCCAAAGGAAGGACATTCATGGCTTTGACGGAAAAGAATCCCTTTTCCCTGACTAGAACGTTCAGGCATCCGTAGTCCTGTCCGAGGCGGAAGAGGTTTTCCAGCGGCATGCCGAGCAGGTGGCACAGGAGAACCCTGTTCACTCCCGCATGTCCCACCAGGAGAACGGCGCCTTCGCGGTTCCTGACCAGGCTATCGAAAATCGGGACGATCCTGTCCCTCAGTTCAGCGAAACTTTCCCCCTCCGGCGGGCGGTGGCCGGCAGTATCCGTACCGCGCCTTTCATATTCGTCGGGGAACCTTTTCCGCACTTCCTCCATGGGGAGGCCGTCCCACAGTCCCACGGAGATTTCCCGCAGGCCGGTGAGGGTAGTGGACGGGACTTCGCGTCCTTCGGTGATTATGCTCAGGGTTTCCCGCGATCGTTGCAGGTCGCTGCTGAAGGCGGCATGAAACGGGATTTCCGAGAGCTCTTTCCTCCACCACAGCGCCTGCCTAAGCCCGGTCTCATTGAGGGTGGTGTCCTTTTGCCCTATGTAGCGTTTCACGCCGTCCTGCCGGGAATCGCCGTGTCGAAGCAGAAAGACGACACATTTTCCGTTGGTTTTCTTTTCGCTGTTCATCGGTGTCGGATCGGAGGTCTCACAGGAAGCCGTATTCTACCAGAATTTCATGGAGAGGGCGTCCCAGATATTTTTCCAGACGGGATTTTATTCTCAGGGCGTTCTCCAGGCGGACGGAGACTGCATTCCGAATCTCCGGATCAGCGATAGAGGAACGCATTCGCGGCTCAAAGCGTTCTTCCACCGGGACATACCGGCTCCGGCTGGTCATTTTGTCCGCCAGGTAGAGAATTTCAGCCGCTCCGATAGGCTCTTCACTCGCAATACTGATATCCATGTGCGCGCCCACGATCCTCGCGATCTCGGGAAAACCCATTTCATCCAGGATCCGGGCGCCTTCGGACGCGTGATTCGGCTTTCCTTTCGCCAGATCGTGGAGAAGCGCGGCCGACTCAATGAGGTCCGTGTCAAGACGGCATCCTGCTTCATTCAGCTTTTTTGCCAGGAAAACGGCCAGTTTCGCTACTCTGCGGCAATGCTCAACGAGAGGCGTTTCGGCGGAAAACGACTTTACCAGGAGCTTTTCGCACTCCTCCGCCGTGGGGATTGCGTTCTTTCGCCATGCCGAACGAAGCCTTTCATATTCCGCGAGGGTGTCCATATCGAGGAGAATGCTCTCATCTTCCGTTTCCACATCGGCAGCTTCGCTATCGTGCCGTGAAAGGAACGATTTCAGCCCTCCTTCACCATTCCAGGCGAGGATTTCCCGCCGGAAGCGCGCCGCGATGAGCGGTGGATGGCCGCGTTTCCCGTAGAAGGAAGGGTAGAGGATGCTCCCTTCTCCCCTCCTGAAAGCCTCTGCCAGGAGAGCTATGGTTCGCCGTCCCACGAGGGGGATGTCCACCGGCAGCAGAAAAAAGGCTTCCACATCATCCCCGAGACTCGCGACACCCGCCAGCACGGAGGAAAACATTCCGTCGCTGTAACGTTCATTCAGCACCGGACGCGCACGGAGGCGTTCCACCAGAGGCAGGAGATCGCCGGCGCGATGTCCGATGACGACCCGCACATCTTCGATTCCCGCGTCGCGGAAGAGGGTGATGTCGCGCTCCAGCACTGTCGAATCGCCGAAGGTGAGCAGCGGTTTGAACTCTCCCATACGGGAGGAATATCCCGCCGATAGTATTATGGCCGTGATACCCATGCCGAGCTTAACGGTCCATCCGTGCCCTGGCCTCGATAAGCTGCGCCACGATGCTGACGGCTATCTCTTCCGGTGTTTCGGCGTGGATGTCAATTCCGATGGGGTTGTGGACCCTCTCCAGATCCACTTTCGAGAACCCCTTGCCCATCAGTTCCTCGTAGAGCAGGTGCTGTTTCCTCTTGCTGCCGATCATGCCGATGTAACCGGCCTTGGTGCGGAGCGACTGCTCCAGAACGGTCTTGTCGTGGAGGTGTCCCCGTGTGACGATTACCAGGTAGCTGTCCCGGTCGATATCCATTCCAGCGAAAAGGTTCTCGTACGAAGGGATGACGATGATTTGGTCCGCTTTGGGAAAACGTTCCTTGTTGGCGAAGTCGGCCCGGTCGTCGAGGATGACGGTCTGAAACTCGACCATGGACGCCAGTTCGGCCACGGGTCGGGAGACATGTCCTGCGCCGAACAGATAGACGGTGCCCGGCGGAACGGTGGGTTCGACGAAGAAGCGTTTCCCCTCCACCACGGCAATCACCGGAGACTTCTTGCGGGATGATTCCGCCGTAAGAAGAGGAATCCAGGCGTCGGGACCGGGAAAGTTCCCGAGCACCACGGTATCTCGGCGCACCAGACAGCGCTCCATCTCCGACACGGTATCCCCCTTGGTGTCCAGGGTCTTTATCAGGTATCCTTTGTTCCCTTCCTGGATGGCGGTAATAAGCTTCCGGAATTCCCTGCTGCTCGCGGGGTCGGCGGGCAAGTACTCGATCAGGAACTCCAGTCGTCCCCCGCAGATCATCTGATCCGTGGTCGCGGCGCCTTCACCCGTCAGATCAAAGGGTTCGATCCGCGCCTTTCGGGTGTCGAAGACCGTGCGCGCCTTCTTCTGCATCTCGAACTCCACGAGCCCGCCTCCAATCGAACCGATGATGGAACCGTCCCTTCGCACGAACATTTTTGACCCAACGGAGCGGGGCGTTGAACCGGCGTGTCGTATGATAGTCGCCTGGACCAGATCTTCTCCGTCTTCACGTCTGTGGCAGATACCCTGCAACTGTTTGAGCATGGACCTATATCCTCCCTCTGCTGTCGATGATTTTTCTCTTGATGCTTCCCGTTGATATCCAGTTTTCAGAGCTTGCCCGGATTGGCGCGATGGCAAGAGACCCACTGTCGAGAGCGGCACGGATTGCCGGGATACCTTCCAGCGCTTTTCCGGCTTCACTGTACAGGTTTTCCGGAAGGGTGTCTCCCGCAAAGAGCGTTACCCGCAACTCATCCTTACCCCTGTCTCCTGTCAGCTCAACCTGGAAATTGAGGAGGCCGGGCAACGGGAACATCGCCTCATCCAGATCGGCCACGGTCAGAGTGTGGCGACCGGCAAGCCGAACGCCTCCCTCCCGTCTTCCCTTGACCCATTCAAGACGTTTCAGGACGGTCCCGCACGGGCAGGGCTCCGGAAGAAAGCGCGACAGGTCACCGGTGCGATAGCGTACCAGGGGCATGCCTTTCCGTGTCAGCGTGGTGAAGACGACTTCACCCATCGCGCCGTCGGGCAGAGGTGCGCCCGTTTCCGGATCGACAATCTCGAAGAAGAGGTCGGCCTCGCGGATATGGTAGCCGGACAGCGCACGGCAGTCAACCGCCGCGCCCAGGCCCATTTCGGTCATGCCGTAATGGTTGAACACAGCGCATCCCCAGGCGTTTTCAATCTCCTTCACAATGGCGGCAGGAACGTAATCGGCGCTCAGAAGGACGCTCTTGATTCTGCCGGGAGGGATGGCGGAGACATCCCTGTGCCGCACCAGACCCAGGACCTGGACCGGAATTCCGATAATGGAATCCACCTTCCGGTCCACGATTTCGGCGATTGCCTTGCCGCTGTCCAGTACTATTCCGTGAGGTATCCCCAGGACATCCATGCGTTTCAACGCCTTTACCATCAGGTCGCCGACGGTGCCGTGCCGATCCGCGGGCATGAGGATGAGCACCGTGCCGCCGGGCCTGACCAAGGCTTTCATACCGTGGTGGAACAGGTCGGTGGTCAGTTCCAGGTCGTCTTCGGTGAAGTGGATGCGCTTGGCACGAGCGGTCGTCCCCGAGGTGTTCAATGTTACCACACGGGAGATTTCGTCCCTGGAAACGCAGAGAAAACGGAGGTCGTCTTCCTGGATGTCCTCCGCGGTAGTAAAAGGCAGGGATGCAATATCCTCAAGGCTTTTCAGGTCCGCCCCCCGAACCCCGTTGAAAAGTTCCCGGTAGAAAGGAGCGCCGGCACGGACGTAGTCGATCGTTTCCCGAATTTTACTGAGTTGATGGCGGGTGATATCGGCCCGCAGGTCGGCTCCCGTAGCAGACGAGCCAATCTTGGCCTGAATCCAGGGTTCCAGAGAAGCTCTTTCCACACCTTTTTTTTTCACTGATTTCAACATCTCTCCACACACCACCATTCATCCAAGATTCGGCAGTTGAAGTCATCCTTCGTTCACTCCGAATGCCCTTCTTCTGCTGCTCTAGGCTCATTTCGCTACAGCCGATGAACTCACCCTGCGGGTTCGGACACCATCGGCTGTTGACGCTCCATTTCGCCAAGAGCAGCAACGAATCAGGCCGAAGTCGTTCTCTTCGGACGACTCCAACTGCCGTTTTCAGGTTCATTTCTCGGTTCACTTTTCACTCATCACTTTTCACCTTTTACTTTTCACTTTTTACTGCCTTCCCCCGGTACAACCTCTCTCCCGTTGCGGAGGTAAGGTTATACAGACAGAACGGAATCATCCTTCCATCGGGAGAGACCACGTGTATGCAGCAGTCCCGGGTCCTCTCCAGGTCAAGGCTCCACGCATCCTGGAACGCCATGCAGGAAACGGAAAACATCCGCGTTTTCACCCGTTCCAGGAACCCGTCCAAGGTTTCCGTGCCGGTTTCCCGGCCGGAGGAATCGCAGCAACAAGCGTCCGAATTAGATCCGGCAGGGGGCGCCGACCACTGCCGGGCCGTGAAGGAAACGGCGTACGCTCCTTCGTTATCGGTCGAGCAGCAGCCACCTCCATGGCCGGTGAGCGCCTGCAGGCCTCCGCCGGGTCTCGGAAGAAAGGTCCCGTGAAAGGAGCACAGGGAGTTTTCCCATCCCGGAGGGGTGAAATCTTCAACACGCATCAAGCCGTCGGTTTGATCCTCAATGGCCCGCATGATATCCGGCAGGGTAAGCCGAATGCTGTTGTCGGGGGCTTTCGGACAGCGGCCGAAATAGCCGACCGGTTGAAAATGTATCCCCCGTACGCCGGGGGATAATGACAACCCAAGTCTGATGATAGCGCCGATATTGTGGGTGTTGACCCCTGGAACAATGGCCGGCACCAGCACGACTCCGATTTCGTTTTTCACGCATCGATCGATGGCGCGTCGTTTTTCTGTATAGAAAGCGCGGCCTCTCAGCCTCCGGTATATGTCGTCTTCCGTACCGTCGAACTGAAAAAAAACGGAAGATGCGCCCGCCTGACGGAGCACGGAAGCATACTCTTTCTCCATGGCAAGACGCAAGCCGTTGGTGTTTACCTGGATAAAGGAAAAACCCAGGGAGCGCCCCATTTCTATAATGGCCGGGAGGTCGTCGCGAACCGTCGGTTCGCCGCCGGAGAGCTGGATGATAATGTCGGAGCCATACGCTCGAAGTACCCGCCGATACCATTCGGCTATCTGCGCCAGAGACGGATCCGGGGCGGGGTCCGAACCGGAATCGGCAAAACAGACCGGGCAGCGCAGATTGCATCGGGAGGTTATTTCGAGAACGGCGGTACAGGCGTTTTTGCGGTGCGACGGGCAGATCCCGCAGTCGAACGGACAGCCTCGGGTTGTCGTCGATTGTGATTCGCTGCTCCGCACCACGGTGGGTTTTCTCTTCCACCCTTGAAACTCCGGCTTGCCGCGCCAGATGATGGTGCGGAATTCGCCGTGCTCGGGGCATCGCTTCACCAGGAATACGTCGTCACCGCGTGTCTCCCGCACAGCCGGAACCTTCTTGAGACACGAAGGACAGAGGCTTTCGGTTTCAAAAGCCGTCACGCGGTCACAACAGCCCGTCACCGTCCCTCCGACAGGTCGAAGTCGTTTTCAATGAGAATTTCCAGGACCTTCTGATAGGTCGCGGCCACGAGCGCGCCGCACCGTTCCGTGCGTTTAGCGCCGTCTTCGGAGATGGTCTCACAGCTTATGCCGCCGTACATTCCGCCGTATGTCGCTTTGAACCACTCGCCCAGTTCTTCCAGCATCGTCAGGAGGAATGTGTTTTCCTCCTCGTCGTCGGTACCCTTTCCCGCGTACAGGGAAAGGATGCAGGCGCCGCCGGTAAGCGCTCCGCAGACTTCCCCGATCCCGATCCCGAAAGCAAGGCCGCTCATGGCCCGGATGAGATCCGGGTTTGTCTTCTCCTGGTTTTCGAGTGCGAGGAGCATCATAATCTGGCTACAGTAATATCCCTTGTGTTTCAACTCCATCAGTCGGAACATCAGATCATCCATGGCAGGTCTCTCCTTGGTCAATTTTTTTGGCAACGAGCAGAAAATAGCCGGGTCGGACAATTTTCGACCCGGATTGCGCTGCGCACGAGGTCTCCATACTCCTAAAAAAACTGCAAAACTCCGTATGGGAATCACTGCTGAGAATAAGTTGCGCAGCCAGCTCCTTCAGACGACGGGTGTGGTCTTCCCAGGCAACGAGACCGAATCCCGACTCTTCAAGGAGCGCCTCGATGAATGGGCGCAAACGCAGGGCCGATTCGAATCCGCCCGCTTTTCCCGGGCCACGGGGAGCGGGGCTTCCTCCGCCACGGTCGTAGATATCGCTCATGACGAGAAGCCCCCCTGGGCGCAGAACCCGCGAGAACTCCCTGATCGCCTGCTCTGGTTTGGTCACGAGCGAAAGGACGCATTCGCACAGAATGCCGTCACAGCATCCATCCGTCAGGGGGAGTTTTTCAGCTCGCGCTACCGCGACGGGAAATTCATTTCCGACGTTCTGAAAAAGGTCGGCGGATACATCGACACCCAGTGCCCTGAGATGGTGGGAGTCCCGAAGGTATGCAACGGAAGCGCCGGTCCCGCATCCCACATCGACAATGAAGGCGCCTTCCGGGAATCCGCACAGGGAAAGTCCTCTCTCCGTCAGCAGAAAACCGCCCGGTCTGAGAGAAGGCCCCGTGACCGCACGCAAAGAAGCCGATTCATGCAGTGCGGACAGTACCCGAATCGGCGTCTTGTCTTGCCTACTTGTCTTCAAGGATACGTTCGGCCTCGGCCATCCTTCCCGAAACCAGACTCTCGGGAACCAGCACGAGATCGCACGCCGGGCAGGCCGGCAGATCCACTTCGAAGTTTCCCTTCATGTAGGAGAAAAATACCTTGGTGAGCTCAAGGCTGCCTCCGCAGGATGCACAGATCCAGGCTGTCGCCTCTTGAGAGAAGTTCATTTCTTTATCCCCACGATTTTCATTCTGTGACAGTAGGCGTTCAGGACCGAGAAGCCGTCGCCTTCAGGCACGTACTCGACCCAGTAGGTCACGTTTGCAGGCTGGAGATAGGCGAGATAGTTTCCGCTTTCTTTGCTCCGCATCTTCTTGCCGGTGGATTCCGCCCGGTAGATTACCTTCCGTATATCCTCTTCGAGGATTCTCCGTTCATCGATCCGCTTGCGCACCTCGGGGGACATGGTCAGATTCAGTTTCTCGTACTCCTCTGACTGAGCGTCCATTTTTTCTCCAAGCTCACGAAGGATCGTTTCCTTTACCCGGACACGACCGGCCCGGCGCTCCGACCAGGAGATCCAGCCGCGCGCGGCAGGGTCGGCTCCCTCCACGGTCGGAAACAGGTGTTCGATGATATGGGATATGCGTTTCCCGGCAAAAGCGAAATTGTCCCGGCACATGGCACAGTAGGCGAGATAGTCGTTGTCGCTCGCCGTGGTCCTGCGTTCAACGACGTCCCGGGCCAGGGTGGGGTTCGCGTTGTACATCAGGCCACCGTAGCCGCAGCATTCCGGGGTTTCTCCACTCAGGGGAAGTTCGTCTATCTCCATTCCCAGCGATTGCAGGATGCGGCGTATGTTTTTCTGGCCCACCGGGTCGTGACGTGACGCACAGGGATCGACGACGGAAACGGTTGGGGTCGCCGAACACTGCTTACCCGCGGAGGCGGGAATTCCGGATTCCAGGATGATATTCCACAGGGACACCGTTTCTATTTCCGGCAGATGTTCCTGGAAGATATTCCGGCAGGTTGAGCATGCAATGATTACGCGGGGTTTTCCCACTTCCTCCCAGGATGTGCGTATCCCGTCGAGGGCTTCGCGGAACAGATCGTCCCGTCCGGCCCAGAAGGCAGGGGCGCCGCAGCATCCTAGCATGATCCCGACTCCCCCGGAAAGTCGTTCCCTGATGTGCCGGTAGGAGGACAGGACTTCGCCGGGGGCGGAGCCGCACAGCTGGCAGCTGGGGAAATACAGCCAGGCGCTCTCCGATTTCCCCGGTTCATGCCGGAACAAGGCGAAAGATTCCCCGTTGCTGAAGGCCATATCGTCAAGGGCGAACTCATGGAAGGAAGGAGGCATGATCTTCAGGTTCAGCAATTCGCGTCGCGCCTCGAGGCACATGTCCGCCATGCTGAAATCGTTGGGGCAGATGGTCTCGCACAGGCCGCACGTGCTGCAGGAATTGGTGAAAACATTGTACTGGTGGGCGGCGCCCAGAAGGATGCGTTCATTATTGAATATCTCGCGGGCGTATTTTTTGGGGTATCCCTTGTAGCGTTCCAGGAAGAGGCATTTTTTTACGCATTCCTTGCATTCACACTGAATGCAGCGCCCCGCCTCCCTGAGGGTCTCCTCCTCCGTATAGCCCCTTGCGGAATCGGCGGGAAATACCCTCGGTACAGAAGCTATTTCTTCAACATTAGTGTACAGACGGGACGGTTGCGGCCCCTCGTTCTCCCTGCCGAACCCCAGACCGACCTTCTGCATCATGCGTTCCACGGAGAGAGCCGGCTTTCTTCCTTCCAGCGTTTCCATGACCGGCGAAAAGGAACCACGAAAACGGGTACCGCCGCCGGCAAGTACTCCATCCCTTACCGTGGTGCCGGTTGCCGGGTCAATGGCAATGAGACCGTCACTGTCCAGCGGGAGAGAGAGATCGATTCCTTGGAGCGAATCACGGTCAACAATTACCGCCTCGTATTCCCCGCAGATCTGATCGAAAAGCGTCGTGTCGAGTCGTATCCCGAGGTGGATGTCCGCCTTCAGGATTTCCAGTATCGAGAGCTCTTCCGTCAAGACATCCCGCGGAAGCAACTGTTCCGGCAGGTCCCAGAGATACCCCCCCAGCCGGTCTCCCGGCTCGAAAACGGAAACGATGAAACCCTTCTTGAGCAGATCCCACGCAGCGGTGACGCCCGCGAGCCCGGCGCCGACGATGGCGATCCTGTGGTTCTTGCGTGGAAGCGGTTGGACACGTTTTTTCCCGGCGAACTTCTCAACGCAGAATTTCTCAAGCGTTCCGATGGCAATCGGACCACCGATCGGACCTCGTTTGCATTTCTCCTCGCAGGGATGATCGCAGATGCGCCCCAGGATGCCGGGCAGCGGCATGGTCTTGCTCAGGACCTTGTAGGCGGCGTCCCAGTCTCCCCTTTGAAGCTCTTTAAGAAAAAGCCTGGCATCCACATGAAGAGGGCAGGCCGACGTGCATTCGGGAGATTCCTCCTGTATGCACTTGTTCTCCCATGCAATGAGTTCATTTTTTTCCATCTGGACCTTCTTTCCTCGGGAATTCCGTTCGAATGGGGATAGTATCAGCAGGGATATTTTTAATAGAAAACGATGGAAAGCACACCGTTGCGGCGACTCTCCATCGTTATAACATAAAATATACTACGGAGAAAGTAGTATGGAGCCGGCCGGGTACTGAACCGGCTCCAGTGGTATAGTAAACGACTTTCTACTTATTTCTTCGGTGGTGCGGAGTTTACATCCTGGCATACATAACCCTGCTCAAGCGCGTCGGAAACATCGAATGCTTTCTTCTGCGACTTGAGCGCGAAGAGGATCTTCTCCGGGTAAGCCGGCAGGTGACGGATACGCACGCCGCAGGCGTTGTCGATGGCGTTGATGACCGCGCAGTGGGGAGCTGACAGCGGCAGCTCGCCGACGCCGCCTGCGCCGAAGGCGCCCAGAGGACGAGGCTTGGTTACGTAAATGACTTCCATCTTGTCGGGTATGTCTTTGCAGAACGGGAAGCCGGCGCCGATCATGTTGGAGTGGGCCTTAATCATTTCGAAGTCTTCGGTGAGGGCGAGGCCGATGCCCTGGGCCAGGCCGCCGTACATCTGACCGTCAACAACCAGCTGGTTGGTGATGGTGCCGACGTCGCCGACGTGGGTAAAGCCGTAGCATGATGCCTTGCCGGTGGTGATGTCGACTTCGACTTCCGCCATGAACAGGCCGTACATGTAGATGCAGAACGGTTCGCCCTTGCCGGTCTCGACGTCGCACGGCGTACACGGCGTGGTCCACTTGCCGTATATCTTGGTTTCGATTCCTTCCTTCTTCATTTCGTCATAGGTGCGATAGGTGCCGTCGGCCTTCTTCATGGCCGCGAGCAGGTTTTCGCAGGAAACCCTGATGGCGTTGCCGGTGACGACGTTGTTGCGGCTGCCGCCGGACGGACCGCTGTTCGGGGTGAGGCTGGTGTCGTTGAGGCAGAGGTGAATCTGCTCAGGCTTCAGACCAAGAGGTCTCAGGGTTTCATGGGCGAATGCCAACGTACCCATGTCGGATCCCTGGCCGTGATCCTGCCAGCTGTTGCCGACCATAACTTCGTTGTTGGGCAGCAGTTCGGCCCAGTTCTCGGAGGTGTCGGGGCCGTCGAGGCCGCAGCCGTAGATACCGAGGGAGACGCCGACGCCGCACTTCTTGGTGTCGGTGCTTCTCAGCTTGGCGGTTTCGATCGCTCTCTGGTACTTGGGACGGAGCGTTTCGAACTGCTCGGGGAATACGAAGACTTCCGGGGTCTGCTGGGTCGGAGTGGTGGAACCTTCACGGTAGCAGTTCAGTTCACGGATTTCGAACGGGTCTTTGCCCATCTTCTTCGCCAGTTCGTCGATGAGGGACTCGGAGGCGAAGAATGCCTGCGGCGAACCGTAGGCGCGGAACGGGGCGCCCCAGCAGTGGTTGGTGCAGACCGTACGGCCTTCACCGCGCATGTTGGGGATGTCGTAGCCGGCGAAGCAGTACTGCATGCCGCGCTGGGTGAGGAGGTCGCCGAACTCTGAGTACGGGCCGTGGTCGACGGACCAATCGGTCTCGGCGGCAAGGAACTTGCCGTTCTTGTCTGCGGCCAGCTTGACCTTGAACCAGAACGGGGAGCGCTTGCCGGTGTAGAACTGCAGCTGCGCCCAGGAGCAGGAGATGTGTACCGGTCTGCCGTCGACCGCCATGGTGGCGACTGCCAGCAGGGCTTCGTTGGACGGACAGAATTTGTAACCGAAGGAGCTGCCGCAGGGGTTCTGTACGATTACCAGGTTCTCGATATCAACGCCGACACCCGGGGCGATCATGGCCTGGTGCAGCTGCAGGCAGATGGATTTGGAGTGGACGCATACCTTGCCGTCGTCATTGATGAAAGCGAATCCGACGTCCGGCTCGATGGGCATCTGGGGTTGACGGCCGAGATAGTACTCGCCTTCCACCACATAGGCGGCCTTGTCCATGATCGGCTTGGTGTCCTCGCCCTTGACCAGCTTCTGGGTGAAGTAGACGTTCGGGGTGCCCGGGTGGATCTCGATGGCGTCCGGCGCCATGGCTGCCGGTGCGTTCATGTAGTGGGGGAGCACTTCCAGGTCGAACTTGACCAGTTTCGCTGCTGCTTCGGCATGCTCTTTGGTGTCGGCGATGGCGATGGCGATAGCGTCGCCGTACTGGAAGACCTTCTCGTCGCAGAGGATCGGGCGATCCCAGCCGTCACCCTTGTTTTCGGCGAAGGTGATCAGACCGGTGATGCGGTTCCTGCCTTTGACATCCTTGTGGGTAACGATCTTGACAACGCCTGGCGCCTTTTCCGCGGCGGAGGTGTCGATACCCTTGATGTTTGCATGGGCCACATCGGCGTACGCGAGGGCGCCGTGGAGGGTGCCTTCGGGAAGCTGACCGGACTTGTCGTTGCCGAAATCCCAGAGACCGCATGCCTTGGCAACGGATGTGGGTCGGGGATACCGTGTTCCGTACACTCTACCGTCCGCAGGCGCCTTGTATTCGAGAGCGGATGCGGAAAGTTCGCCCCTGAGGACCTTGGCCGCGTCCATTGCCGCGTCGACGATGGAGATGTAACCGGTGCAGCGGCAGGCGTTCCTGTACTGCTGGAACCAGTCGCGTACTTCCTCGCGGGAGGGGTTCGGGTTGGAGTCGAGGAGCGCCTTGATGGAAACGACGAAGCCGGGGGTGCAGAAACCGCACTGGATGGCGCCGTGGTAGATGAGCGCCTTCTGGATGGGGTGCAGGTTAATCGGCGTGCCGATCCCTTCAGTGGTGACGATCGTCGACCAGTTGTCGACCCGTTTCATCTTGGTTGTGCAGCTGCGAACGAGCTTGCCGTTCAGGATGACATTGCATGCCCCGCATGTGCCGGTCGCGCATCCGACCTTGACGCTGGTCAGGTGAAGCTGCTTCCGCAACACATCGGACAGGAGAGCTTCCTGATCGACGATCAGATGCCTCTCGACACCATTCACTTTAAGCATCTTCTTAATCATACTTCCTCCTCCTTTGGGGTTATATAACAGGGCCGTGCCCGGTTACATGGGGTGAATGAAGCCTTCACCCTTCCTGTGGAGAGGATGGATGAAGGACGGTGAAACAACGAAGCAATCTTTCCTGTCTAAAGGCGCCTATCAACCCTTCCTGTGGAGAGGTCGGGACGAATGAGGCTGAAATAGGGGCCGCACAGTATGTCGTTCGGGAAAAAGACCCCTCACCCTGCCGGTGGAGGAGACGCGGGTGAGGGAAGGTGGAATGACAAATGTGCTCTCCTATCCCTTTCCGAAACTGCAGCTGGGGTAACGGCATTCCGGACATGAGGCGCAAAAGCCGCCATGACCCAGAGCGATAATGTCGGCGCGGGTGATCCTGTCACCGGCGAGAATCCGCGGAACTATCAACTCGAAAACCGTTGCCTTGTGATACATTGCGCACCCCGGAAGACCGATAATGGGCACGTTTCCAATGTAGGACAGCATGAACATGGCCCCCGGGAAGGTGGGGGAACCGTAGGTGACGACTTCCCCCCCGGCGGCCCGTATGGCAGCCGGGGTGCGGTCATCCGGGTCTACGGACATGCCGCCGCTTGCGACGATCATGTCGGCTCCTTGTTCCAGCAGTTCATGGATGGAACCGACGATTGTCGACACGTCATCGGGAGCTATTATCTGTCGGAAAACCGTGCTTCCCATATCGGCGAACTTGGCTTTCACGACCGGGCCGAATTTGTCTTCGATGCGTTTTGTGAAGATTTCGTTTCCCGTTGTTACGAGTCCCACCTTCAGGGCTCGGAACGGTTTGATTTCCACAATCGGCGAGGTGGCGGCGCAGATCCTTTCCACCTCGATGACCCGTGACTCTTCCGTGAAGAGAGGAATGATGCGCGTCCCCGCCACGGGGAGGTTCTCGGTGACCTGTTGATTCGTATGGAGCGTCGACAGGACCACCTGTTCGATGGAGTTGATTCTGAAGAGCGCCTCGGCATTGATTTTCAGCAGGCCGTTGCATGCGGCGACCATCTTTACCTTGCCTTCGACGGGTTCGGTAAGGTGTATTCCTTCACCGACAGCCGCTTTCGCAATTCGGATTGCGGCGTCGTTTTCATGGATAAAACCGTTTTTCAGATCCAGGACGTAGATGTTGAATTTGCCGAGGTTCATCAGTTTCGGGACATCATCTTCCCGAATAACGTGTCCTTTTTTGAAGGCCCTTCCCTTGAACTCGCCAGGCGCGATACGTGTAATATCATGGTACAGGACTCTGCCGACCGCCTCCTGTACGGGGATGGATTTCATCATATTCCGGTATTCCTTTTAAAATGCTGTTTCTGACTCGGTTTCGTTTCGTATGCCGGTAAAAATAAGAAAACCCGCATCAATACCGAAGTTGTTATCAGTATCAATGCGGGTTTCGTTTGGTCCGCACAATGCGGAGGACGAGATAAGCGCTTGATTAAAAAACGTTTATGGGTTCGCGAGGTTACGGTTACGGTTCGGGGGGGGCCGGGCAGGCTTTCCGTGTGCCCGCGGCAAATGAGCCGTATGGCCGATGTAGCCTCTTTGATGAGGTAACGTTATCTACCATACTACATAACCATATGCAAGAAAAATTTCGGTGCTGAAGCCCACTTTAGAACGATTTTTTGAGATTCACGTCATGGCCTTTGGTACTATCCTTCCGCGGGAAGGTTCGGAAGCGGGGAAGTCGTTTGAAATTTTTTCCAGACAGAATGTTTCATTTGCGTTCCGGTGACCAGGTCGGTCCGGGAAGCAATTCGGCTGGATGCTGCATTACAGTGCGTCATGCGATGGAACAGAAGGTTTTAGAAAAGACCTGAATCCGTGGCGCTTGAACGTCGAGGCGAACGGAATGTCGGGGGGCGCCGCCGGCGCTGTTTCACACCGTGTACGCCGGGTGAACATCGTCGGGCTGGTTCAACCTGCGCGAATGCAAGAAACCGAGGCGTTCCGCGAAGACGAAGGCGTGAAGGCGTTACGGATTCAGGAAAGAATGATGGTGCGAAAAAAAAGGTTGCACTACGTTATGCAATTTGATATATAACGCGTGGATATTCTCCCATATCCAACTTTCCTTGGCCCCATGTTGCCCAGCATGGGGCCTCCTCTTTTTACCCATGTACGCTTATTTCACGCGTTTAGTACAACTGGAGAAGGATAGAGGCAATGAGCAACAAAAGATATGACATGTCGGGAAAACTTTTTCTGCACCTGGAGGATGGAAAACCACTGGATTTCGAGAGCATCAATCTGCTGGAGCAGGTTGGCATTCACGGCTCTATTGCCCGTACCGCAAGAGAGGTCGGCATCAGCTATCCGAAAGTATGGCACACCATCGATTACCTGAACAGGCTGTCGGAGAAGCCTCTGGTGGTCAAATCCGCTGGAGGAAGAGGCGGCGGCGGCGGTACGACGCTTACGGATGAGGGTCGCAAGTTCCTCAAGCGCTACAGGGCAATCCAGCGAACCCACATGAGATTCATACGTCAGATGGAGGACAGGTTCTTCACGAAGTAACGGCTCTCCCGGCTTTTTGAAAGAGCGTCATATCATCGTATCGATTTGTGTCGCCCCTTGCGCGTACGGATGAGGCCGGGAGAGCTTGCCTCCCGACCTCCCGGCTGCTGTCAGCGGAAAAGAACGACCTATTCTTCATCTTCTTCATGATGGTGGTCATGATTGCAGCCCCCTTCGCCACCTCCACCAGCGCACCTCCCGGCCTCCACGCTGTTTTGCTTCTTGATTTCAGGCAACTCCTGCTTTCCGAAGAGTTCGACGTTTTCCGTAACGCTTTCCGTTTGCGCCTCATAAACCCGGAACCCCATCATATTCAACATCTCCAGCAGATTGTCGCCGACTCCTCCTACAATCACACCATCCAGCTGTCTGCCTGCCAAGGCTCTGAAGGGATCACATCCGGCTTCCGGGTTGTGAGTGTCGCAATTGGGTATGGCGGACGCCCGGCCGGTGTCCGTGTCGACTTCGAGAAAGAGGGGGGCTGAGGCGAAATGGCCATAGATGGTGCTTTGCAGGCCCTGATCGGCAATAACGGGGAAACATACCTTCATAGTGTTTCGTTCTCCTTTTTCATTGTATGCCCTGGCCGTGACCGGCCGGGATTTTCTCGGTGCCGAGCCTCTATCATTCAGAGAATCGGGTGGATGTCTTTATGTCTCACTGCTGCCGGTTGAAGACAAGCGCCTTGCCAATCAGTTCAATCACGCCGCCCGTCGCTACCTCTTCCATCCCGTAGTGCTTGAGCAGGAGAGGAACCTGTGCCTTGCAGCTCGCGCACGGGAGCGCCACGTAGTCCAGCGGCATGAGGGACCTGATCTGATCGGCCTTCATTTTTCCCAGCTTCATCCGGATCTCCAGCATTTCGTCCATCAAAAGGCCTGACCCGCCTCCACAGCAGAAATTTCTTTCCCTGTTCGGCGTCATCTCGACAAATTCTTCAACGCATGCCTTTATCAGTTCACGGGGTTGCTCAACAAGGCCGGCTCCCCGTGCGTAGTTACAGGGGTCGTGGAGGGTCACCCGCATGGGAAGCTTTTCGAGTTTCAAGTCAGGCAACCTGTTCGCCACATAGGGGAGGATGTGGTTCAACCGGAAGGGGACCGGGCTGTTGGCCCCCTCCGAATACATCCTGGCAACCCTCCAGCCATGACCGCATTCACCTTGTAGTACCTGTTTCGCGCCGACGGCGGCCGCCGCAATATGCATTCTGTGATTGTGCTTCTTCATGACCTCCAGGTCGAAATGCAGCCCGTAGTTTGCCGCCTCAAGAAGTGTCGAGGAGAGCGTCCAGTCGGTTCCCAGGTAGTGAAATATTTTGGCTGCACCCATCAACGTTTCCACGTTGGTAAAGAGCTCTGAGGACGACGGCGCGTACAGGATATCGGAGTGAGGTTTGTCCACCGGGATTTTGATGTCCAGACCGGTTTCATCGCGCAGTTCCTCTTCAAGGAACGAGCAATTGTCGATGATCGCGGGCTTGAGAATGCCGGTGTTGTTTCCCGTGTGGAGCTCGTTTCGGCCGATATTTACCATGAAATGCGGCGCGATTCCGAGGCGGGTCAGTATGTTTCGCCCGGCCAGCACAATCTCGCCCGTATCGATGCCGAACGGGCAGAACACGGCGCAGCGGCGGCAGGTGGTACACTGGTAGAAATAGTTCACCCACGAGTCGAGCGTTTCGGCGTCAAACTCCCGTGCGCCGGAAAAACGTCGGAATGCCCTGCCAGACAGGGTGAAATACCTGTTGTATATGGTACGGAAAAGGCCGGCCCGCGCAGCGGGAATATTATGGAAATCATCGGTTCCCAGGTAGCTGTGGCAGGCGTTGGCGCAGGCGCCGCATCTCGTGCAGGTTTCCAGCATGACCGAAAGCGAACGGCCGAACCTCCGGAATTCATCAATCAACTCAAGAGTCCGCGATTTTTTGGAGGGCTCATCGACCTCTTCGAGGCCGAGGCTTCGCAGCTCCTCTTTTTTCGCAAGATGAAGGGGAGATTTCATGATTATCGCATTCCCCTTTCAGCGGGTTCCCTGCGTGGCGGTATGTTGGTTTGTGCTTTGCCTGCCGCAAAGAGTGAGCGCGGGGGCCTTCCCGAAACGGTCAGATAGATTGGCGGAGCTTCCGTGAGCATTGCCCGATTTACGAAATATCCCGCGGAGTAAAAAAGCCATAAAAAAAAAAAGTACATCAACAGGACATTCACCAGCAGAAAGTGCACGATAAACATC
>CALABV010000036.1 GCA_937886325.1 uncultured Geobacter sp. | reverse complement strand
GCAACCGGAGGCGATCTTCTTTCGGAAATACCGGAATTCCGCTTACCCAAAAAAGTGCTCATCGGCGAAATAGCGCGCATCCTATCATTGGGTGTACGGGTCGAATGCAATGCTCCCGTGGGTCGGAAGATATCTTTCAGGCAGCTATACACTGAGTATGATGCAATCTTTCTTGCTCAAGGGCCAGGGTCTCCCGTCTCACTCGGAATATCCGGAAAACGTCTTTGCGGAATCTATTCAGCCCGAGATTATCTGGTTGATGCTAATTCGTGGATGGAAGAGGGAATGCAGCTCAAAAAGCTGAAGAAATTCGGGGCTCGAATGGTTGTAATAATCGGGGGCTGCAATACTGCTTTGGATTGTGCTCGGGTAGCAATCAGGCTTGGAGCCGAGCAAGTCAGGATTGTCTATCGCAACAGCGAAAGCGAGATGTCAGCCAGGCAAAAGGAAGTTGAGCAGGCAAAAGAAGAGGGAGTTAAAGTGTTTGAGTTGCTTTCACCAGTAGAGATTGTCGGAGATGAAAGAGGTTGGGTGAAGGGGCTTGTTTGCCAGGCGATGAAGCCTGGGGAAAGGGATTCAGCTGGCAGACGCAAACCAATGAAAATAGAGGGCGATTTACGGGAATTGGAAGCTGATATTGTTATTCATGCCCTTGGCTCCTCTTCAAACCGTATTAACACAAGCATCTTTTCGCAGGATGACCACTTTCTGCGGGAAAAGCTGGTTGTCCATAAAGACGGATCGACAAATTTCCCGGGCATATTTGTCGGCGGTGACAATATCCGGAAACAGGGTACGGCAGTCCAGGCAATTGCAGACGGTAGACGGGCTGCCGTTGCGATAGATATGTTTCTTACGAAAGGTTTGTCATGATCCGTATTACGGTTTGCGGGATCAATGGCCGGATTGGCAGGCAAATTGTACAAACGGTAACGGATAATCCCGAACTGATTCTTGTCGGTGGATTGGTCAAACCAGGTCAGATGCACATCAGCAACGATGGTCGATTTGCAGATTGGTGCAGTAGATCTGGAGTTGTCGTTACGGAAAGCCTGAGTCAGTTGCTGGAAATAAGTGATGTCATAATAGATTTTTCAACTCCTGAAGCTTCAATAGCAAACTTGAAAAAGTGCAGCCGATACGGTAAGGCCATGGTCATTGGATCTACAGGGTTTACCCATGATGATGCAACTCTGATCCGGGAGTTTGCCCGGAATATTCCTTTAGTGCATTCACCAAACATGTCTGTTGGCGTGAACGTGATTCTCAAAATGATTAAAGAAGTGGCAGAAATCCTGGGGGATGATTTTGATGTGGAGATCCTGGAAGCTCATCATCGAATGAAAAAGGACTGTCCATCCGGGACAGCGCTGCACTTGGGCGAGGTGGTAGCCGAGGCTCTGGGGCGTAATCTGGATAGGGGTTCTTCTTACATTCGTGAAGCCATCAATACCGTGCGGGATGAGAAAGAGATCGGGATGAAGGCTATTCGCGGAGGTGATATCATAGGTGATCATACGGTGTATTTCATCGGCAAGGGAGAACGGATCGAGATAACCCATCGCGCACAAAACCGCGAAATGTTTTCGCAGGGAGCGGTCAAGGCTGCTAAATGGCTTGTTGACAGAAAGCCTGGTCTGTATGGCATGAAGGATGTTCTCGGACTGAAATAGGAGAAATCGTACGTTGAATACTAACGAAACAAGGCAAACGATAGAAGCACGAAGAAGCACCAGAAATTTCTCGTCCCGGGAGATTCAAGAGGATGACTTGATCAGGATACTTGAATCGGCAAACCAGGCTCCCTCGGCGCATAACAAACAGTCGTGGAGGTTCATCGTGATTCGCGGCGCAAGGAAACGGGCGCTTGCCGGCCTGGTGAACGAAAGAGCCAGTCAGTTCAATAAGCCTTCTTCCACGTTGCTTCGCATGGCTTCGAGAAGTATTTCCAGCGCCCCAGTTGTCATTGCAGTGGTGAACACTGGCGAATTGGTAAACCACGGTACAAAATCCTTTGAATGTGCTGCTAACCTATCAGATTTGTTCAGGACAATGGAAATTCAAAGCTCTGCCGCAGCGGTGCAGAATATGATTCTTGCTGCTACATCCCTCGGGTTGGGAAGCGTATGGTTGGGTATCCTCGGCTTGATCAGGGACGAGGTCCTCAGTCTGCTGGAGGTCCAGGAGGGAGAATTTATGGCTGTGGTGCCCATAGGTTATGCACAGGGGAAAAGTGTGGCGCCGCGTAAAAAGACACTGAATACTCTTGTGAGCTTCTTGTCGTAATGATGACGATATATTTCAACAACTGATTAGCCGCGGGACGATACCTGGTACGGTCTGATGCCGAGACGCGGCATACCGCATCCCACGTGCTTCACCTTTCACGCCCTTCTTCACTCAACGCGCCGCACCATTGTGCGGCCTTCTTCCGACCTCACCCCGAAATACCACCTTTGAGCGATTACGAACACCCTTTCAGGCGATAGTATCAGTTTGCGCGACATGATAGAAATTAGACAAAACGTTACTATAGTTATGTCAGGGTGTTTTGATTCCCTTAGGAGAGGTTGTTTTTTTAGTTTCTTGTTGATTATCGGGTGAAGGAGCGGAGACAGTGCGGCAACGGAAGGGAGGTGATGGATATTCCGCGCTTTCCGCTGAGGTCGAGTGGCAATCCCCATCGAACAGCAAACAGAGGAGGGAAGGAAATGGCATCAAAATCTGAAACAGTGTGCAAGAAACGGATTGACGTAACGAATCTGCCTGGGGCGACGCCCCGAGTGGAAGCAATCAAGGAGCGATTCATCAAGGTGACGCCTGAGATCTGCGTGGAGCGTGCGCAGTTGATCACCGAATCCTACAAGGAGACGGAAGACCTGCCGATTCACGTCCGTCGGGCCAAGGCCTTTGAGAAGATCCTGAACGGCATGACCATCTTCATCGCGGACGACGAGTTGGTGGTGGGCAATCAGTGCACCAAGCCCCGTTCGGCGCCGGTATATCCGGAATTCTCGTGCAAGTGGCTGGAGGCGGAACTGGACCGGCTGGAAAAGCGGACCGGCGACGTATTCCTCATTTCCGAAGACAAGAAGAAAACCCTCCGTGAGCTCTTCCCCTACTGGGACAAGAAGACCTCCAACGAGCTGGCCACGTCGCTCATGACGTCGGACGCCCTGGCGGCCCAGGGGGCCGGTGTCTTCACGGTGGGCAACTACTACTTCAACGGCGTCGGCCACATCTCCGTGGACTACGCCAAGGTATTGGCCAACGGCCTGAACGGCGTCATCGCCGAAGCCAAAGCCGAACTGGCCAAGCTGGACATCGCCGACCCCGACGGCCTCAAGAAGATGCACTTTTTGAACGCGGTCATCATCTCCAACGAAGCGGTCATCGCCTTTGCCGGCCGCTTTGCCGCGGAAGCCGAAAAGCTGGCCGCAAGCGAAAAGAACGACCAGCGCAAGGCCGAACTTCAGGAAATCGCCCGCATCTGCCGCAAGGTCCCGGCGCAACCCGCGGCATCGTTCTGGGAAGCAATCCAGTCGTTCTGGTTCATCCAGCTTGTCCTGCAGCTGGAATCCAACGGCCACTCCATCTCTCCCATGCGCTTCGACCAGTACATGTATCCCTACCTGCAGATGGACACCGCCATCACGGCGGAGAAAGCCCAGGAACTTCTCGACCTGCTCTACATCAAGTTCAGCGAGATCAACAAGGTCCGCGACGAAGGCTCCACCAAGGCCTTCGGCGGCTATCCCATGTTCCAGAACCTGATAG
>CALABV010000035.1 GCA_937886325.1 uncultured Geobacter sp. | reverse complement strand
GAGCAGCAACGAATCAGGCCGAAGTCGTTCTCTTCGGACGGCTCCGCCTGCCGTTGCCGGGAAGTCTCGCTTCATCCCGCTGTTGTCAAGCTGCCGCTGTTACGGAGTGCCCCATGAGCGATCCGGAAAAACCCGCATCCCTCGACGCCGACCTCTCGCGGAGGCTGTACGGCGCCTTGACCGCCGACCGCGACGGGATACTCTCCGTGCTCAACGACCCCTCCATGGAGGTGCTCCGCTCCCTGCTGAAGAACCCCCACCTGGACGAACCCCTGCTCCTGACGCTCCTGAAACGGACTGATTTGACGGAAGATACCTTGACTGCCGTGTCCCGCCTCCCCCTTGCCGGGGAAAGCCATCAGGTGAAGGTAGCCCTGGTCCACCACCCTGCCACCCCGGCCCGCATCGTCCAGACGCTCCTTCCCCACCTCTACCTGTTCGAACTGGTCACGGTCTGCTTCCTCCCCGGCGTCACGCCGGACCAGAAGGTCGCCGCGGAGCGCGCCATCATCCAGCGGCTCCCCGTCACCCCTCTCGGCAACAAGATCACCCTGGCGCGCCGAGCCACCTCGGACGTGGTGGATGCGCTGCTCCAGGAAGGGAATCCCCAGCTCATGGACGCATGCTTCGACAACCCCCGCATCAGGGAATCCTCCCTGTTCCGATTCCTGAACGGCCCGACGGCCACCGCCGAAACCATATCCACAATCGCCCGCCATTCCCGCTGGAAGAACAGGCCGAATCTGAAGATGGCGATCCTGAAGAACGGCAGGACCCCGAACATCTGGTTCACCGTGTTCCTCCCGACAATCCCACTGGTGGAGGTGAAGAATCTCCGCGCCTCGGGGAGGCTCACCAGGGGGCAGAAGGAGTGCGTGGAGGAGGAACTGAAGAGGCGGGGGGTGAGGTAGAGTCGTGCCGGACACAATGGAAAGCAGCGCCGGTCGGTTGGAGACAAAAAAATGCGGGCGTCAGAGACGCCCGCTATTTGGAAACGCTGGGCAGGAATGGGAATGGAGGCGTTTCCCGGCAGAATGGGCTTATGAGAATCTGGAGGAAAGGTTTTTCCCTGCCGCATATATTTATGCTGGGCGAATTGGCGGCAGGGACAGAATGAAAGATGGTCGTTATATAAATTAAATAACAACGCAAGTCAACAAAAAAGGATCGACGGTCTATAACGAAATGTTCAGGTGGGAGAGAATGCAGGAGGGCCGGGTGGGTCTGGTCTTGGAAAGGATAAAGGGGAGCTGATGCTCCCCCCAGTCCTATTATTTCGACGTTTTCTCCTGGAGAAGCCGATCCTTTTCTTCTACTTCCCGGGCCATGGTTTCCTTGAATTCCTTCAGCCGTGACGACAGGTTTTCGTCGGACAACGCCAGCATCTGCACGGCCAGGATGCCCGCGTTCTTCGCGCCCGCCTTGCCGATGGCGACCGTGGCGACCGGGATGCCGCCCGGCATCTGCACGGTGGAGTAGAGTGCGTCCACCCCGCCCAGAGCCCCACCGCCGATGGGCACGCCGATGACCGGCAGAATGGTCCCCGCGGCCATGACCCCGGCCAGGTGTGCGGCCATGCCGGCCCCGGCGATGACCACCTTGATTCCTCTACCCTCAGCTTCCGTAGCAAGGGCCGCGGTTTGTTCGGGGCAGCGGTGGGCCGAAGAGATGCGCATCTCGAAGGGTACCCCGAATTTTCTCAGCATCGACGCCGCTTCATCCATGACCGGGATGTCAGAGTCGCTCCCCATGACTATCAGAACTTTTGGTTTGTCCATATATTCTCCGACAAGTATTCAATCGTGCAATCGTAGCGGTGATCCTCGTGATCGCCCTGCTTGTCTTTGTCCAAAGGGCAAACACAAGGTTTGACCCTACATCCTTCCCAGCGCCTTTTTCCCGATATCGGTCCGGTAGTGGACCCCGTTCCAGGTGATGGCCGCGACACCGGCATACGCCCGCTCGATGGCGTCCTGCACGGTTGCACCCAGCGCGGTGACGCCCAGGACCCGGCCGCCGTTGGTGAGGAATTTCCCGTCTTTTTCGGCCGTGCCGGCGTGGAACACGAACAGGTCCTCCACCTGTGCAGCCCGGTCCAGTCCTGATATTTCATCGCCCTTGGGGTAATCGCCGGGGTACCCGCCTGCTGCCATGACCACGCAGACCGCGGCCTTGTCGTGCCATTCCAGTTCGATGGCGCTGATGTCCCCTTCCGCCGTTGCCAGCAGCACCGGCACGATGTCCGATTTCATCCGCATGAGGAGCGGCTGGCACTCGGGGTCGCCGAAGCGGGCATTGAACTCCAGGGTCTTGATGTTTCCGCCGTCGATCATCAGCCCGGCATAGAGCACTCCCCGGTAGGTGCGCCCCTCGGCGGCCATGCCGTCCACCGTTCGGCGCATGACCTCTTCCATGACCTTTTCGTGGATCACGGGCGTCACCACCGGCGCGGGCGAGTAGGCCCCCATGCCGCCGGTATTGGGGCCGGTGTCGTTGTCGAACGCCGCCTTGTGGTCCTGGGCGCTGGCCAGGGGGATGATGTTTTTGCCGTCGGTGAAGGCGAGGAACGATGCCTCCTCGCCCCGCAGGAATTCCTCGATCACCACCCGGGAACCGGCCGCGCCGAAGGAGTTTCCCGAGAGCATGTCGTTGACCGTGGCGACCGCTTCCTCCCGCGTCCGGGCGATGATGACCCCTTTGCCGGCGGCCAGGCCGTCCGCCTTGATCACCACCGGCAGGCCGAGGGTGTCGAGAAAGGCGACGGCAGGCTCGACCTCCGAGAATACCTGGTAGGCCGCGGTGGGCACGTTGTACTTCTTCATCAGGTCCTTGGAGAACGCCTTGCTCGCCTCGATGACGGCCGAGTTCTTGCGTGCCCCGAAGACCTTCAGGCCATTTTCCTCGAACAGGTCGACGATGCCCAGGGAAAGGGGGAGCTCAGGCCCCACCACGGTCAGGCCGATCCCCTCTTTTTTCGCGAATGACAGGAGTCCGGGCAGGTCGTCCACTTTTATTGCAACGTTTTCAGCCAACCGTCCGATGCCGGGGTTGCCCGGCGCGCAGTAGACCTTGGTCACCAGCGGTGACTGGGCTATCTTCCATACCAGGGCATGCTCGCGGCCGCCGCTGCCGATGACAAGTACTTTCATATGTGTTCTCCTGCTTCAGTTGTCGTGTTGATAACTCCCCCCGCCCCCTCTTATCTTAAGAGGGGGAGAGCTGAAATTCTGCTACACATCTTCATCGTCGCGTCCCTCCCCTTACGGTAAGGGGAGGACAGGAGGGGTTATCAGGTGTCCGCGGGCCACAAGCTCCCATCAACATTGATTGCTTCCCATTGTTCTCAGTGTCTGAAATGCCGCATGCCGGTGAACACCATGGCCATTCCCTGCTCGTCCGCGGCGGCGATCACCTCGGCGTCGCGCATGCTGCCGCCCGGCTGGATGACCGCGGTGATGCCGACGGACGCAGCATTGTCGATGCCGTCCCGGAAGGGGAAGAAGGCGTCGGAGGCCATGACCGCCCCCTTCACCTCGAGTCCCGCGTGCTCGGCCTTGATGGCGGCGATGCGCGCCGAGTTGACGCGGCTCATCTGGCCCGCGCCCACGCCGACCGTCATCTTGTCCCTGGCGTAGACGATGGCGTTGGACTTGACGAACTTGGCCACGCGCCAGGCAAACAGGAGGTCGGCCATCTCCTCTTCCGTGGGGGTGCGCTTCGTTACCACCTTGAGCTCGTTGTACAGGGCCAGGTCTGCGTCCTGTACCAGGAGTCCGCCGGTGACCCGCTTCATGTCGAGCCGGGGAACGGGCGCGGAGGGGAGGGGGCCGCAGGAGAGGAGCCGCACGTTCTTCTTGGCGGCCACGATGGTGGACGCCTCGGCCGAAACGGCCGGAGCGATGATCACCTCAACGAACTGCCGCTCCACGATGGCCGCCGCCGTTGCCGCGTCCAGCTCCCGGTTGCAGGCGATGATGCCGCCGAAGGCCGACTCCGGGTCGGTTTTGTAGGCTCGGTCGTAAGCATCGAGCAGGGATTCGCCGATGGCTACGCCGCACGGGTTGGCGTGTTTGACGATGACGCAGGCAGGGGAGTCGTTGAACTGCTTGACACACTCCAGGGCCGCGTCCGTGTCGCCGATGTTGTTGTAGGAGAGTTCTTTTCCCTGGATCTGGTCGGCGGTGGCGGTTGATGCTTCGGCAGCGTTCGCCTCCACGTAGAAGGCGGCGTTCTGATGGGGGTTCTCGCCGTAGCGCATCCCCTGGGCCTTTCTGAACTGGACGGTGAAGGTGTCAGGGAACAGGGCGGTCCCTTCGCCGGTCCGGCAACCGAGCCAGTTGGAGATGGCCGCGTCGTAGGCCGCGGTGCGCTGGTATACCTTCACCGCCAGGCCGAAATTGGTCTCACGGGAAACGGCCCCTCCGCTTGCCGTCATCTCCGCCAGCACCTTTTCATAGTCGGCCGGGTCGGTGATGACCGTGACATCGGGCCAGTTCTTGGCCGCGGAGCGGAGCATGGTTGGACCGCCGATATCGATGTTCTCGATGGCGTCTTCCAGAGTGCATCCCTCCTTGGCAACGGTGGCCTCGAAGGGATACAGGTTCACCACCACCAGGTCGATGTTCTCGATGCCGTGCTCCTTCATCTTTGCCACGTGCTCCGGGTTGCTCCGCATCCCCAGCAGGCCGCCGTGGACCTTGGGGTGGAGGGTCTTGACCCGGCCGTCCAGCATCTCGGGGAAGCCGGTGAACTCGGAAACGTCCTTGACGGTGAGACCGGCCTCGCGGAGCATTTTCGCGGTGCCTCCGGTGGAGAGGATTTCCACGTTGTATCGTGCAAGTTCGCGGGCGAAGTCGAGGACGCCCGTCTTGTCGGACACGCTGATGAGCGCGCGGGTTATCTGTGCCATTGCTGTCTCCTTTGGAACCCGTCTCCGGCCGCATGGGAGATACGGGGCGAAATGGGAATGAAAAACAACCAGTTTGATTATGAGCGGGAGATGGTGGTCAGGGTTGCGGAAAATTCAGTTGCTCAAGAAAGCTCTTCTCAAAGGTGGGGGTTCCGGAGAGGGGGATGACCCGGATTCGCCGGGCCAGTTCATCAACCGCCGCGAACCCGGCCGGTTTGCATAGCGCCCGTTCCGCGCCCACCAGAGCTCCCTCCCCCATAAAAAAGGCACTATGTACCATGTTTTCGGAGAAAATTCCAACGTTTTTTAGCCACTCCGGAGACAGGACCGCTCCGAAAGAGCCGGTGAGGATCACCTGCTGCACTTCTTCCGCGGAAATGCCGGCATGATCGAAAAGGACCTCCATTCCCGCCCGGACTGCTGCCTTGGCCAGCTGCACCTGCCGGATATCCTCCTGGGAGAGCTGAACCGTGCGGGAGGCGTCCCGGTAGAGGACAAAGGAGAGGGCGCCGTCTGTCTCCACGACGCGGTTTCCCAGATTGGAATCGATCTCGCCGGGGGTACGGATACGGCCGGTCCGGTCCAGGATGCCCGCCCGGAGCATCCCGGACACCGCTTCCAGGACCCCGGAGCCGCAGATGCCGACCGGCGGCGCTCCGCCGATGGTGGAGAAAGTGACCTTCCCCTCCGAAAGGCATACCCTGCCGATGGCGCCGGCCAGGGCAGGCATGCCGCAGGACAGGTTTCCTCCCTCGAAGGCGGGTCCGGCCGCCGCGGAAGTGGCCAGGAACTTGCCCCCGGATGAAAGGGCGATTTCGCCGTTGGTTCCCAGGTCGAGGAAAAGCGAGTGATGAGTGATGAGTGATGAGTGATCAGAGTCAGAATCTTTACAGCCGTGCAGGAAGGCCACCAGGTCGCCGCCGACGAACCCGCCGGGGAGGGGGAAGAGGTATGCTTCCAGATCCCGTCTCCATCCGAGTCGGGAGGTCCGCACCCTCCGGCCTTCGAAGAACAGGGGCCGGAAAGGCAGGAAGGCCAGGGATTGTACCGGAAGACCGAGGAACAGGTGTTCCATCGCGGGATTCCCGGCCAGGGCGATGGACTCCACGTTGTGCGGGTCGGCTGACCCGTCCAGGAGTTCGTCCACCATTTCCTCAAGAGCCCCGGTAATCCGGTCGCACATTTCCCGGTGATTCTCCTCCGATGCGCAGGCGGCCTGCAGGCGCGAAAGCACGTCGTCGCCGAACTCCCTCTGGGGATTGGCCCGTCCTGCAAAGGCGATCCGTTCTCCCGTCATCCGGTTCACGAGGGATGCGCAGAGGGTTGTGGTGCCGATGTCGACGGCTATGGCGAGACGGTCAGCGTATCTCAACGGAGTGCCCCCGGTCCGGCACGACCTCGCCGACCGGGACGGCGAAGCAGCCGCGCTCGGCGGCGGTGCGGAGAAAGGAGTCGGCCGATGGGGGGGAAAGGGCGACCAGGAGTCCGCCCGAGGTCTGGGGGTCGAACAGGGGGAGGAGGTCGTCAGCCGCGGGCTGATCCGGAACCGCGTTCCCGGAAGTTCGGGCGTCCAGCAGGAGCCGCCGGTAGAAATCCCGGTTCCGGTAGCACCCGGCCGGGATCAGGCCGTCCCGGATCAGGTCGTCGACGCCGGGGATGACCGGAACCGTGTGGCGGTACAGGACCAGGGTCACTCCGGCGCCGCGGGCCATCTCCGAGGCGTGGCCGATGAGGCCGAATCCGGTGACGTCGGTGCCGGCATGCGCGCCGCACTCCGTCATGATACCGGCCGCCACATCGTTCAGGGTGGTCATCCAGCGGCATGCCTCGGTCACTGAGGCGTCGTCGGCCATTTCCGCCTTGATCCCGGTAGAGATGATCCCGGTGCCGACGGGCTTGGTGAGGATCAGGATATCCCCCGACCGGGCCGTGGAGTTCCGTATCACTCGGTCCGGATGGACCAGGCCGGTGACGGCGAGACCGTATTTGAGCTCATCGTCCTCCACGGTATGCCCCCCTACCAGGCACGCTCCGGCCTCCCGGATCTTGGCGGCCCCGCCGGCGAGGATTTCCCTCAGGATCTCCGGTGATATGCTGCACGCCGGGTAGAATACCAGGTTCATGGCGGTCACCGGACGCCCGCCCATGGCGAACACGTCGGACAGTGCGTTGCACGCCGCGATGGCCCCGAAGCTGAAGGGATCGTCCACCAGAGGGGTGATGATGTCCGTGGTCTCCACCAGGGCGCACTCCTCCCCGATGCGGTACACGCCCGCGTCATCGGCGGTTTCCGGTCCCACGACGAGGTTCGGGTCCGTGACGCCGAACAGTCCGGACAATGCTTCCTCCAGGCCCTCCGGGCCCAGCTTGGCAGCTCAACCGGCCGCTTTCACCATGTGGGTCAGTTTTATCTTCTGTTTCGTCATGTTGTTGTGCCTTGGTTTATTGCATGGTACGGTGTGCCCCGGTCGGATAGGCTTGTTTTCATCCTGCCCGTGTCGGCAGGGGCCGGGTAGGAACTTCCCCGAAGCCGCTCGTAATCGGTCGCCATCTCCGTGCTGCTCAGACGGCGTGCCTGGTTCGGGCGTTTTCCCTTGATCCGCTATCTTGCATTGAAGCCGTACGAGCGGCTCCGTGAAAGCCCCAACCCGGTCCGTTGCAACGTCTTCCCGGGAAACAGGCTCAGGTCAAAGGGTAGCATGCTTGGGTCTTTCCTCGTGCCTCGCGCCTTTATCCTCGAACCCACCGATTTTATTTTGTCCCGTGCAGATAAGCCCGCGGCACGCGCTTGCTGATGCCGCAGAAGATCTCGTAGGGGATGGTGCCGGCGCGTTCGGCCAGTTCCTCTGCCCGGATGCGGTTCCCGGCGCCGTCGCTCCCCAGCAGGGTAACCTCGTCTCCCACGGCCACACCGGGGATGTCGGTCACGTCCAGCATTATCCAGTCCATGCACACCGTGCCCGCGACCCTTGCGCGCATCCCCCGCACCAGGGCGTCCCCGCGGTTGGTGAGCGCCCGGCAGTAGCCGTCCGCGTACCCCACCGGCACGCTGGCCACCAGGGTCCTGCGGCCGCTTACGAAGGTCCGCGCGTAACTGATGCTTGTCCCCGGCTCCACCCACTTCAGCATTGCTATGCGGCTGGTAAGGCGCATCACCGGCTTCAGGTCCATCTTCCCTTCGAAGTCGGCGGAGGGGAGCGCGCCATAGAGGGCGATGCCGGGGCGCACCAGGTTGCAGAAGGGGAGGTCCAGGCTGAAGGCGGCGGCGCTGTTGGAAAGGTGGATGTAGCGGGGCGCGAAGCCTTCCCGGCGGGCTGCCTCCAGCACGCACGAGAAGTTTTTGCTCTGGATCTCCGTGAAGCGTCGGCCGTCGTCGTCCAGTTCGTCGGCCGAGGCGAAATGGGAGATGATCCCTTCCATCTCCAGGTTCCTGAAGCCTTTCAGTTCGGCCAGAAAGCGGGGCGCGTCCAGGTGATGGATGCCGAGCCGTCCCATTCCCGTGTCCACCTTGAGGTGGATGCGGGCTTTGCGGAACAGCTTTCCGGCTGCCGTGTCCAGTGACCGGGCCTGCTCCAGGTTGAAGACCACCGTGGAAAGGCCGTATCCCACGCATTTCCGCTCCTGACCGGGATAGATGCCTCCCAGGAGGAGCACCGGCCGGTCGATGCCCGCCTTGCGGAGCTGGATCCCCTCGGCGAGAAAGGCGACACCGAAGGCGGTAACGTCGAGGATCTCCAGTTCCCGCGAGACGTCCATGAAGCCGTGGCCGTAGGCGTCCGCCTTGACTACGGCGAGGATGCCGCAGGACCGGGGCACGGTCCTGCGAATCTGAAAATAGTTGTGACGCAGTGCGGCGAGATCGATCTCCGCAAGGGTCGGTCTGCTGTCCATTGCTGCTCCGAACAGAGGTGATAGTCTCCTGCCAAGGAGTTCCCGGATGAAGGTAAACTAGTACCATGTATCCCCTGTCCTGTAAAGGTGAAACCCGGAAAAGTCGTTGACTTCCCTGGACAATTCCTTTAGGCTGGCTAGTGTATCAGCCAGCTGGGGGAGTTCGGAAGAACTGAGATTCGCGCACGCGAAGACCCTTTGAACCTGATCCGGTTCGCACCGGCGTAGGAAAGCGGCAGCAACGATCCGGAGAAAAACTTTCGGGAAGCCGTGGCCTGGCGCTGCGGCTTTTTTTATACCTCCCCCTCATCCGCCCCTTCGGGGCACCTTCTCCCTCATGGAGAAGGGAACGTTTCTGCCCTCTCCCTGTGGGAGAGGGCGGCCGAAGGCCGGGTGAGGGTGAATAAGCGAGCACTGCACTGATGATGAAAGGTCTTTACCTCATAACCGACCAGAAGGAACGACTCATCGAGCGGGTGGAGAGCGCCCTCTCCGGCGGTGTCGCCTGTCTCCAGTACCGCGACAAGACCACGGACCATGCGTCGCGGCGCGCCGAGGGGGAAAAACTCCGGAAGCTCTGTGCCGAAAAGGGCATTCCCTTCATCGTCAACGACGACGTGAGCCTCGCCGCTGAACTCCGGGCCGACGGGGTCCACTTGGGCCAGGATGACGGCGACGTGGCCGGGGCCCGCCTCGCGCTCGGGCCGAAGGCGATTATCGGCGTCTCCACCCATTCAACGGAGGAGGCCCTGCGGGCCGAGGCGGACGGGGCGGACTACATCGGCTTCGGCGCCATGTATCCCACCGGAAGCAAGGATGTGCGCTACCTTCCGGGGCCGGCAGCGCTTGCCGAAGCGCGGAAGCGGGTGCGCGTCCCCATGGTGGCCATCGGCGGCATCGACCGGGACAATGCCCCGTCGGTCATCGACGCCGGGGCCGATGCCATCGCCGTCATTTCGGCGGTGCTGTCGAACCCGGAGCCGGGGCTGGCCGCCGCGGAACTGGCACTGCTCTTCAACCGGCGACTGCCGTACCCGCGCGGTTCCGTTCTCACCGTTGCCGGGAGCGATTCCGGCGGCGGCGCCGGCATCCAGGCGGACATCAAGACCATAACCCTGCTTGGAGGGTACGCGGCCTCTGCCATTACCGCGCTCACGGCCCAGAACACCCTGGGTGTCAGGGCCATCCACGGGGTACCGCCGGCGTTTCTGGCGGAACAACTGGATGCGGTCCTCAGCGATATCCCGATCCGGGTGGTGAAAACCGGCATGCTCTTTTCCGCTCCCCTCATCGAAGTCCTGGCGGAGAAACTGGCCGAATACGACAAGAAAATACTGGTGATGGACCCGGTGATGATCGCCAAGGGGGGAAGCAGCCTGGTGGATGATCCGGCGGTTGCAACCCTGGTTGAGCGCCTTCTGCCCCGCGCCTACCTGGTCACCCCGAACGTTCCGGAGGCGGAGCGGCTGACCGGCCTGTCGATCCATGATGAAAATACCCAGGAGGAGGCGTGCCGACGGCTCCACGCACTGGGCGCGCGCAACGTGCTCCTCAAGGGCGGACACCTGCCGGGGCCGGAGGCGACGGACCTCATGTTCGACGGCGCAACCTTCCGCCGCTTCACCACCAGCCGCATCGACACCCCCAACACCCACGGCACCGGCTGCAGCACCGCCTCGGCTATCGCCGCCTTCCTTGCCGGAGGGGAGCCGCTCCCGGTTGCCGTTTCAAAGGCAAAAGAGTTCATCACCGACGCCATCAGGCTCTCGGTGCCCCTCGGGCAGGGGCACGGACCGGTGAACCATTTTCTGGCCGCAAAAAAACAGGATGATAGGCTGAAGACTGAAGGCTGAGGGATTACATTCAGCTTCTGCGGTTTACCCTTCAGCCTTCAGCCTTCAGTCTATCAACCTGCAGTACCACGAATGAGGTATTTCCATGACGCAACTTGAAATGGCCCGCCAGGGCATCGTTTCCGATAAGATGAAGCAGGCTGCCGCCGATGCCGGCATTGATGCGGACGTCCTGCGACAACGCATTGCCGAAGGCACGGCCATCGTCTGCCATAACAACAGGCACGTGGGCGGCCGCCCGCTGGCCGTGGGCAAAGGGATAGCCACCCGGGTCAATGCCAATATCGGCACCAGCAAGGACGACACCAGCATCGACAAGGAGCTGGAAAAGGCCAGGGTGGCCGTGGCCGCGGGCGCCGACTCCATCATGGACCTGTCCACCGGCGGCCCCATCGACGAAATCCGGCGGGCGATCATCGCGGAGACCAACGCCTGCATCGGCAGCGTCCCCCTCTACCAGGCGGCCTGCGACACGGTGGTGAAAAAGGGCAAGGCCATCGTGGATATGACTGTTGACGAGATCTTCGACGGCATCAGGAAACACCTGGACGACGGGGTCGACTTCATCACCGTGCACTGCGGCGTGACCCGCGCCACCGTTGAGCGCATGGACCGGGAGGGTCGCATCATGGAGGTGGTGTCCCGCGGCGGATCCTTTACCGTGGCCTGGATGACCCGCAACGACGCGGAAAATCCCCTCTACGAACACTACGACCGCCTGCTGGAACTGGTCAGGCCCTATGACGCGACCCTTTCCCTGGGCGACGGCTTCCGGCCGGGCTGCCTGGCCGACGCCACCGATCGGGCCCAGCTGCACGAGCTGATCGTCCTCGGCGAGTTGACCCAGCGCGCCTGGGACGCCGGCATCCAGGTGATGATCGAAGGCCCGGGCCACGTCCCCCTCAACCAGATTGAGGCAAATATCCAGCTGCAGAAGCGCCTGTGCCACGGCGCGCCCTTTTACGTGCTGGGCCCGCTGGTCACCGACATCGCGCCGGGCTACGATCACATCACCTGCGCCATCGGCGGGGCCATCGCAGCTGCAGCGGGCGCCGATTTCCTCTGCTATGTGACTCCCAGCGAACACCTCTGTCTGCCGACTCCGCAGGATGTCCACGAGGGTGTCATGGCCACCCGCATCGCGGCCCATGCTGCCGATATCGTCAAGGGCCTGCCCGGCGCCCTGGAACGGGACATCGCCATGAGCAGGGCCCGCAAGGCCCTGGACTGGGAAGCCCAGTACTGTCTGGCTCTCGACCCGGAGCTGGCCCGCAGGCGCCGCGGCGAATCCGGGGTCGACGAGGAGCACGGCGCCTGCACCATGTGCGGCGAGTTCTGCGCCTACAAGATCATGGAAGAGCGCCGCGGGAAATGAGTGTGGAAATGGAGGTGGAATGAAGTCTCGCCAAGCGTTTCATTCCCGGGAAGGTAAACCGTCATCATGCTTGAATCGTTCCGGCAGCGCTTTTTTCGAGAGAATCAATTTCCTGCCTGATTTTCCCTGCAATAAATAGTTCCGACGTTTCGGCAACCTGGAGCGCGTCTTCAAAAAATGAGCGCGCTTCCCTGAAATCCTTCTTCGCACGGGACAGGAGGCCGAGGCCGAATAATGCCTTGGCCAGGTAGCCCGGCATGTTGTATTCCCCGGCGCTCCGCGCGACCTCCTCGAAGTGCCGGCGCGCCTTGCGGCGTGCTACAGGAATGGTCCTCAGGAGGAACCAGAGGTTTTTCAGGATGACACGGAAAGGCGGTCTGGCCGTCCCAAGTGCCAGTTGAAGATAGATCTCCCCCAAGTAGAGATGACCGTTCACCTGCTCGGTATAATTGCCTAACATTCGCCAACGCTCGATTGCATCATGCAGGTGCCGCACCCCCTGCGACATCCTGCCGGCCAGCGCCAGTGTAGCGCCGAATGGCATGTCGATCGACGCGAGAGGCAGAATGAAATCATTTTCAATGATGTCATCCCGCACCTTGCGCAGCAATTCCAGGCCTTCGGAAACCTCACCCTTCAGGGCCAGCGCGCCGGCTTTTACAGCTCGTGCACAGAACTCGTCAATCAGGTCCGGACATAGCTGAAGAGCCTGCTCCGCATTCTCAAGAGCCTCTTCATATCGCCCATCCATGACGTTAATAAATCCGAGAGACCATTGGGCATGGGACAAGAATCGATTGTCCCGGAACCTTTGTCCCAATTCCATGAGTTTGGAGCAATACAGCCGACTTTCGGTGTATCGACTGCGCAGGAAACGATGGACTGCCATGATGAGGGTAGCCTGGAGAAAGATGACGATGTCATTTGTTTTTTCGGCGCATTCCAGGGCCAGCCTGCAATGGCGCTCCACCATGGCTTCGGACTGCGCGCTGTCCGGTATCCAGTACGAGTACAGCCAGGCCAGCACCCTCGCCGCCTGGCCGATACACTCCGGATCGTCCGATTCTTCCGCCAGGACCAGTGCCCTTTCCACCAGCGGCTTTGCCTTGTCGCCGCGACCGGCAAAAACGTGTGAGTCCGCCAGCCAGGTAAGCATCAAAGACAGTCGCCGCTTGTCGCCAAGGCTTTCCATTTTCGGCAGGTAGCGTTCCAGCAGCCGGGTCATACCCTTGAAATCGGCGCGATACACGAATGCCTTCGCCCATTTGGCAAGCACGTCAGCGAGGAAGAGGTCGTCGACGCACGACGGCTCGGCTTCGATCAGTTCAACAGCCTTGTGAAAACGGTGATGGGCCTCTTCCATCGAGCAGACCCAGTAACTCTTCTCTCCTGCCATGACCAGGTACTGCACGGTCTTGCAGATGTTGTGCGTATTTCCCCAGTGATGGGCAAGGGTATTGGCCCATTCGTCCAAACGGTCGGCGTAGAGATGTTCCATGGTCTCGCCCACAAGCTGGTGAAGCCGTTCCCTCCGCTCCCGCAGCAGGCTGTTATAGACGGCATCCTGAAGCAGGGCATGCTTGAACCGATATACTACCTGCTCCTCGAACTGTTCCCTGAAAACCAGCCTCAATTTCTCGAGATCGCCCAGATGCGAGTCAAAGGATTCACCGAGCCCTGAGACCGGGCGGGCTATGTCGGGAGAGAACCGCTGGCCGATGACGGCCGCGGTCTGCAGCAGCGCCTTCGGCCCCTCTTCCAGCCGGTCCACCCGGGTTTGCAGCAGATCAAGGATGGTCGCGGGTACCTTGACCTCATCCGGCGCGAATGCGCAGGAGACCGTTCTGCCTGCACGCTGAATGGCGCCGCTGTCGAGCAGATACCTGGTCATCTCCTCGGTATAGAGCGGATTGCAGCCCGTTTCCTCGACAATCACCCGCGACAGTCCGTCATCGATGATGTCGCACCCGAGGAGCGACTTGGCCATGTCAATGGTGCATTGCCGGGACAGGGGGGCGAGTTGCACTTCCCTGGCATTCGCCACCCCGATCCAAGGGGATGTATAGGAGGGGCGCGCGGTGCAGAGGATGAAGAGCGGCGATTTGTCCACTGAACGGACAATCCGGTCGAGGAGGTTTTCCGATGCGGGATCTATCCAGTGCAGGTCCTCGATTGCCACTATCATGGGGGAGGTGAGGCAGCGGTTGCGAATGAGCTCAACCAGGATTTCCCTGGTCCGGTCACCGATAATCTTTGCATCGAGACCGCGGAGGGAATTGTCCCTTTCTTCAAACCCGAGCAGGGCCATGAGAAACGGCTTGGCTTCGACGCCCATGCCGAAGAGCTCGAGGCTCTGTTTCATTTTCCGCTCAACAACCGTGCGATCGTCTCCGTCATTGATGCGGAACAGATTATTCACCAGGTGCATAAAGGGAAGCAGGGGAGTGGACGCGCCAAAAGATGTGCAGTTGCTCTGGAGATAGAGGTAGCGTCTGTTTTCGATGCGCCGCTTCAGCTCATAAAGAAGCCTTGATTTCCCGACCCCAGCTTCGCCGATGATCAGTGTCAGCAGTGGAGAGCCCTGAGCTGCCTTGTCGCAGTAGTGCTCCAGCAGATCCAGCTCTTCCGATCTCCCTGCCAGCGGAGTGAGCCCGCGCAGGAGGGATGCCTCGAAGCGGAGGGGCTGCTCCTTAATCCCATCCAGGTGGTATACCTTCTGGGGCTCCGCCTTCCCCTTGACGGGCCGTTCGCCCATACTGAGACTGTCTACGAACGGCGCCACCAGGTTGAAAGTGGCTTCGCTGATGAAGATATGTCCCGGTTCGGCCATGGACTCCAGCCTGGACGCCAGATTCACCGTGTCGCCCACGGCCTTGAACTCCATGCGCAGATCGGTGCCCAGCGTGCCGATGACAACCGGGCCGGTATGGATGCCGATGCGGGCCAGGGGGCGGATGCCGAGGTCGCTTTCCAGCTGGTAGCCGAGGGCTTTCAACTTGTCCTGCATCTCCAGGGCCGCGCGGCAGGCGCGCACCGGCGCGTCCTCCAGGGCGATGGGAGCGCCGAACAGGGCGAAGATGCCGTCGCCCGTCAGTTCCTGCACGCTTCCCTCCTCCGCGAGCACGGCGGTGATCATGCATGCATAGATCCGCTCCATGACCTTGAAGGTCGCCTCCTCCCCCAACGCCTCGGAAAGGGGGGTGTAGCCCTGGATGTCCGCGAACAGGGCCGTCACCTGTCTCCGCTCCCCTTCGATCCTGCCGCGGGCGGCCAGGATCTTCTCGGCGAGCTTGGGGGTGAGGAAACGCCTGATGACGGCCATGTCGTCACTGGCTGGAAATTTGACCGACTCGCTTTCCCGGTCGGCGGCAGTGGGTTCTTCCGGAACATGGCCGCAGACTAAGCAGGGGGAGCTGGTCGATTGGCCTGCGGCTCCACAGGAAGAACAGGAGGCTCGAAGCCTTTCTCCGCATTGGCCACAGAAGTTGATGCCATCGGCATTGTCAACACCGCATCTGGGACACTTCATCGCTGACTCCACAACCGGTGACGCTCCTGAGCAATTTCATCACCGGCGTATTTCCCGTCTGAAACAACGGCGATAATTATCAACGTTTGCTTTTTTCCAGCGAATTCAATGCGGAACGTATCTTTCCGGCAATTTCGAACTCCCATGATTCAGCTGCTTGAAGCGCTTCTTCGTAATAGGCGCGCGCTTCTTCATGTCGTTTCTTTGCTCGTGATAATTCACCAAGACTATAGAGTGCCCGCGCAAGGAGCCACGGCATATTGAAAGTCCTTGCGCACCGCACGACGTGCTCATAGTGGTGGCGCGCCCTGCGACGAGCGACGGGGAAATTCCGCACGAGAAACCCGAAGTTTTTCAGCATGGCGCCCGGAGAGAGATTCATTGTCCCCATGACCAGCCGGGCATACAGATCTCCCAGGGCGAGGTGCGCCCAAACCGGCACCGGGTAGTTGCCCAATGACGTCCAGTACGTGATTGCGTCGTTCAGGTGTCGTTCCCCTATTTTGAGATGCCCTGCCTGCACCAATACGGCTCCATAGGGTATGTCGATCCCTCCAAGAAGCGGCAGAAAGCCGGTTCTGATGATGCCCTGACGTACCTTGCTCACTATTTCGAAGCCCTCGGCAACTCTGCCCGTGAAAGAAAGGGCCACACCTTTTACTCCTGAAGCGCATAATTCATCGAGCATATCAGGCGACAGCTGCAGGGACTGCTCGGCGCACTCCAGCGCTTCCTGGTATCGTTCTTCATAGAGATTGGTGAATCCCAGAGACCATTGGGCATAACTCAGGCTGCGGGTGTCACGATATCTCCGGCCTATCTCGACGAGCTTCGAGGCATAAGAACGCGCTTCGGGAAATCGGCCCAGCCACTCGAGATGACGTGACCTGGCAACCGTTACACCTATCATGACAATAACGTTATTTATCTTTTCTGCGGATTCCATGGCCAGTGCATAATAACGCGCCACCATGGCTTCGGATTGAACGTTGTCCGGTATCCAGCAGGCATAGAGCCAGACAAGCGACCGGGCCGCCATGGCGATGCACTCGTCATCGCCTGCCTCCCGGGCAATGGCAAGGGCCCTTTCCAGAAGCGGCTTGGCAACTGGGCCGTTGCCGGAAAACACGTGGGACAGGGCGAGCCAGGAAAGGACCAGGGACAGGCGCCGCCGGTCACCGAGTCCTTCCATCTTCGGCAGGTAGGGTTCAAGCAGTGCGCGGAGGGCAAAGAAATCGGCGCGATGCAGATACACCCGACCCCATTTGATGAGAACGTCGGCAAGGAAGAGATCATCAACACATCCCGGTTCTGCTTCAATCAGTTCGAGTGCCTTCCCGAACCGCTGGTGAGCCTCTTCCAGGGCGCACACCAGGTAGCTCTTTTCTCCCGCCATTGTCAGAAAGCGCACGGTCTTGCCGGTATTGCGCGTATTCCCCCAGTGGTGTGAGAGGGTATGGGCCCATTCGTTCAAGCGGTCGGCATAGAGTTGTTCCATCGTCTCGCCGACAAGCTGGTGAAGCCGCTCCCTCCGCTCCTGAAGCAGATTGTTGTAGACGGCGTCCTGGAGCAGGACATGCTTGAACCGGTACTCGACCTGATCCTCAAGTTGCTCCCGTACGATCAGTCCAGGCTTTTCCAGCTCGCAGAGATGCCGGTCAAAGGAGTCTCCCAACCCCGAAACCAGGCGCGCCAGCTCGGGTGAAAACCGCTGCCCGATGACGGCCGCGGTCTGCAGAAGCGCCTTCGGCTCTTCTTCCAGCCGATCTATCCTGGTCTGGAGCAGGTCCAGTACCGTTGAGGGGACTTTGACATCTCCGGCCGCCAGGCCGCACGAAGCTGTCCTCCCGGTCCACAGGATGGCGCCGCTGTCGAGCAGGTAGCGGGTGATTTCCTCGGTATAGAGCGGGTTGCATCCGGTCTCCTCGATGATCATCCGCGACAGACCTTCATCGATGGCGTCGCAGCCAAGGATCGCCCTGGCCATGTCGACGGTGCATTGCCGGGAGAGCGGTTCGAGCCGCACTTCCCTGGCATACGCTACCCCGGCCCACGGCGAGCTGTAGGAAGGCCGGGCGGTGCAGAGAATGAGCAACGGCATCTGGTCCTTTTCACGGGCAATCTGGCCGAGCAGGCTTTCCGATGTCTGGTCGATCCAGTGAAGGTCCTCCACGGCAAGGACCGCGGGACATAGGCGGCAACGGTTCCTGATGAGCGAGATGATGGCTTCCCTGGTACGCTCACCCATGATCTTGGCATCGAGACCTCTGAGCGAATCGTCCTTATCCTGGACCCCGAGCAGAGCAAGCAGATAGGGTCCTGAGGCGACAGGATCCATACCGAAGAGCTCGAGTCCCTGCCTGACTTTTCGCTCAATGACCGTCCGGTCATCGCCGTCTTTGATGCGCAGAATGTTCTTGACCAGGTGAATGAAAGGCATGAGGGAGATTGCCCTGCCGTACGAGGTGCAGTTGCTCTGGAGAAAAAGGAGCCTTTTGCTCTCGACGCGAGTTTTCAGTTCATGGATGAGCCGGGATTTCCCGACTCCCGCCTCGCCGATGACGAGAAGCAGCAATGGAGAGCCTTGTCCGGCCTTGTCGCAGTAGTGCTCCAACAGATTCAGCTCTTCCGACCTGCCTGCCAATGGAGTGAGCCCGCGCTGGAGGGCTGCCTCGAAACGCAGGATCTGCTCCTTGATTCCTTCCAGGTGGTATACCTTCTGCGGCTCGGCCTTCCCCCTGATGCACCGCTCTCCGAGGCAGAGGCAGTCGATGAACGGCGCCACGAGGTTATAGGTCGCTTCACTGATGAAGATGTGCCCCGGTTCGGCCAGGGACTCCAGGCGGGATGCCAGGTTCACCGTGTCGCCCACGGCCTTGAATTCCATGCGCAGGTCGGTGCCCAGCGTGCCGACCACGACCGGGCCGGCATGGATACCGATGCGGGCCAGGGGGCGGATGCCGAACTCAACAGCGAATTCGTCGCCCAGGGACTTCATCTTCTCCTGCATGGCCAGGGCCGCGCGGCAGGCGCGCACCGGTGCGTCCTCCAGGGCGATGGGAGCGCCGAACAGGGCGAAGATGCCGTCGCCCGTCAGTTCCTGCACGCTTCCCTCCTCTCCGAGCACGGCGGTGATCATGCATTCGTAGACCCGCTCCATGAGCTTGAAGGTCGCCTCTTCCCCCAGCGCCTCGGCTAGGGGTGTGTAGTCCTGGATGTCCGCGAACAGGGCGGTCACCTGACGACGCTCCCCTTCGATCCGGCCGCGGGCTTCCAGGATCTTGTCGGCAAGCTGCGGGGTGAGGAACCGCCGGATGATCGCCATGTCGTCCGGACGGGGAGGCATGCTTTGCGGGGATTCCCGACGCTCTCCCGACGTGACGCTCTCTCCCGTAGCATGGCCGCAGACGGAACAGGGAAACAGTGTCGGCTGATGAGGTGCGCCGCAGGAGGGGCAGGTGCGTTGCAGGCCGACTCCGCACTGGCTGCAGAACCGCGACTCCCCGCTGATTTCGGAACCGCATATGGGGCATTTCATGGCAGCCTCGTCACCCGGGTTGATCCGTATTCCCAAGGGAGCGTTCAATGTTCAATGGTTGTCGAAACATCCGTATTCCGTTGTCAGTGCCGCATATCGGGAAGAGGTATACGACGAAACTTGAAATAAACTGTTGTTTTATTTGAAAAGTATAACAAACTTATGTTCAGGAGAAAGGTCCGGGGTCGGTTTTCCGTGGAAATTGCCGCATGGCGGGAAGCTCGCTCAGCGATCGAGCTCCGGCGTTGAAGAGAAGTTCTTTCTTCCCAAGCATGAAGCGCGCGGAGGACTCTTCTATGGGTCTGCATCGAATGGCACGAAGTTTTGATGAGCTCCGTGACCTTGATCTTGAGAAGGTCTATGAACAGCGTAAACAGGAAGTCCTGCGCGAGCACGCATTCAGAATCAGGCTGGATGCCGCGGACAGCCTTGAAAAGCTGCGGGCGCTGGTTTTCCAAGGGGCAGGTGGGCTCCTTCGCTGGAGTGCCGCCGAGCTGCTGGAAATCTCCAATCGCTTTCGTCTTCTCAGCGCGCCGGATTGTGAAATCCTGCTCTATGAAGAGTGCGGAAACGCCTCATTCCGTGCCATTCCCCGCGTCCGGGAGTTCTATCTACTTGCCTTGAACAAGACGAGTCGGGTCTCCGAGTCGATACGGGAGTGCGAAAGTCTTATCGCTGAAGGCGGGGAGAACGGACTGGTGTGGGGTATCCTGGGCGATGCCTTTTCCTGCAGGATGCTGAGCGCCGAGATCTTTGCCCGGGAACTGAACGACGCCTCGGAGAGGATCGACCTTGTTCCGGCCCGGGTCAAGGCGGAGTTCGCACGGCATTTTCCCGGACAGGATCTTTCAGCAGTTTCCGTGGAACAGGTGCGCTCCCTGCGCCGCCACTGTCTGGAGCGGGCGGCAGAGGCCTACCGCCGGGGCTTTGAAGGCTTCGGCACCCCCTTTCCGGGTTTCTGCTGGATGCTGCGCACCGGGGACCGGTACGCTGATTTGTGTGCGGAGAGAGGTACGGCTTTCGCGTCAATGCATCAGCAAACTGGACCTTGCCATGAGACAGGGATTCCGGCAGAGCTTGATGTGGAAATAGCCAGACTGCGCGCCGTCCGTGAGGTTCAGCCTGCCTTGCTCAGGATGGCCCTGGAGATGGGAGGAGGGGCGGAATCCCTCGATTTCTGGACCCATGCGGGCTATCTCCAGCTGTATTTTCATGAAGGATGTCCCCCGGAGCAGGGCGATCCCTTGCCGGCCCGCGCCCTGGCCTGCCTTGACGCCGGATTCAAGCTGGACACCCTCTTGAGAGACCTGTCGCGCATCCGGGAGCAATTCGCCAAAATAGCGGATGGTGAGTGGATGCGATGGCCTGAACAGGGCGGGCCGGTAGAGATCCTGAAACGGATGCAGGCAGTGCTCGCGGAGCTGGCGGCCGGGCGGGAACGGTTCATCGCCGGCGGCAAGAACCGGGGAGCCCCGCTCAATGAAGCAGTGCGGGAGCTGCTCGACGGAAAAACCACGGATCCGGTGACGCTGTTTCTCAAGCGGACCATCAATTTCCGGACCCTTGTCGATCCCCTTGTGCCGCAGCGCATCCCGGGCGGCATCGGCCGGGTGGGTGCGCGGATGCCCGACCTCATCGTCAACCGCCAGGTCCGCGATGACCTGCTCTCCCTTATCACCGAACAAATCCTTCCGTCACTGCCTCTCCGGGAACGCACGCCACCTCAGGACCTCATATCGGCCATCCGGCGCCTGGTGGGTTCCGGGCTCCGCGTCGATCAACTGCAGGATCTGCACTCACCGGCACACCGGGAATTCGACGTCCGTTCCGACGGGTTGATCCTGTTGTCGGGCATCGATCCGATGATGCGCATCGGCTCGCGTTCCACTACGGCCCTTTCCGCCGCCTTGCTCCTGCACACCGGCGACTGCCGGGAGACCATGTATCTGAACGGCGCGCTCTTTGCCCTGTATCAGCAGATGCAGGCGAAGGAGAAGCTGGCACAGGCAATGGCCTGCCTGGAGCGGGGCGCCATGGCTGAGGCGCGGCGCATTGCCGGCTTTGAGATCCCGGCCATTCTGCGATACCAGGTTCGGGGAGGGCACGTGGCGGTGTACGTGGAGGCAATCTCCATGGAGGAGAAGTATACGGTGAAGAGGGTATCTCCTGACGACCCGACACCCCTGGAGCGCCGCTACGGTATAGAGGAATTCAAGGCCGGTTTGCCCCTCACCAGGTATGAGCTGGAGAACGCAAAGCTCGTGATCGGCTACACGGACGGCACGACACGGGTCGTCGAACCTCGCGACGATGTCAGCGGCAGGTGGCGGCCCCTCCCCCATCTTCCCGCCGACGGAGGCGGTATTCCCGTGCTGCCGAACTTCGGTGCCCATGGCGGAACACTGGAGAGTATCCGACTTCTGAATCTGGTGGAGGAGCATTCACTCTGTTTTTTCTTCGACAGTGGCACTGGAGAGATCGAGTTGTGCGACGGGTTCTACAATGAACAGCTCTTCGATAGCCCGTACGGTTTCGGCTCCGGTCGTATCGACATCTCCGATCCGCTGTTCCGGCATGGATTGCTTCGGGCCGGGACGCGTCGGGTGCGCGGAGCGGAGGGTTTTCTGCGGTACAAACTGGTTTACCTGGAATTCCTCCCCTTTTCCGCAACGGATTACGTGCCCTGCCTGGACGAGGGTGATTTCCCCGACTGTTTCCAGCTTATGGGAAGGGTTTTCCGGGGGAATCTCCGCGAGGAGCGCCGGCGGTTCGAAGACGGAACCTCGGCGGTTCCCTTCCTCCTGGAAAAGCTCCGCTCCTGGCAGCTGCTGCACGGGACCGCGGAACGGCAGCGGCAGGTGCTCGACCAGCGATTTGTCCGGGTGCTGCTGGAGCTGGCCCGGGACCATCCGGAGTTGGTGGCGTTGGAGGATGTGGGGCGGGAGCGACCCCTTATCACGCAGGGTCGCGAGAGCGACAGCGTGTACCTGGTATTGTGCGGAAGCTTCAAGATATTCCAGGATGGAAGGCTGCTGAAGGAACACGGCCGGCCCGTGGAGGCGCTCCCCGGCACCGCGCTGGGAGAGATTTCCGCCCTGCGGGGCTGCCTCCCCACCGCCACGGTGGTGGGACAGGGGACGGTTC
>CALABV010000034.1 GCA_937886325.1 uncultured Geobacter sp. | reverse complement strand
GCGTGCTCGATTGCGCAACATGCGGCATCAAGGGCCTGCCGGAAATCAATCTTTACGGAGACGGTCGCGCAGGCATGCCGCACTTCCCGGTCGGCAAGCAACCGCTCCAGTTTTTGCGCCGCTTCTTTTCCACGGAATTCTGAAGGGCGAAGTGAAGCGCCGACTCCCAGCCGTTCCAGCCTGGCGGCGTGATCGGGCTGGTCGTAGGCCATGGGCACGACCAGCTGCGGTATCCCGGCTGCCATTCCCTGCACGGCGGTGCCGATACCGCCGTGATGGACGATGGCTGCCGCTCGCGGCAGAATAGCACTGAACGGCAGGTAAGGAAAGTGGGCGATGTCATCCGGAAGCTGCGCGGGAAGTTCATGTCCGTGAGGCGTGACCAGCAATGCCCGCTTGCCGAGGAGAAGGGATGCGTCGATGGCTGCCTTGAAAAATTCCCGGGAGTGCCGATTGGCGGTGCCGGGCGTGAAAACGATCGGGGGATCGCCGGCGTCGAGATAGCGAAGGATTTCCTTTCCGAGAGGGATCTCCGCATTCCGGTCATAGGAATAGAACCCGGCCAGTTCGGCCCGGGGAGGCCAATCGGGCTGCGGTTCCGCGAACCACTCGGGAAACATGCCGATTATCGTGTGCGGCGAATGGGCCCATGCGCCGAGGAACCTCCGCGCCTTCGGCAACCCCAGTTCCGACAGCAGTGAATTGATGGTGGGAGCGAGCATCGGATCGCTTCCCGTCTTTTCCAGGGCGGCGAGGAAAAACTTCTTACACCACAACGGCAGCCGGTCCGGCAGGGGTATGCCTGCAATGGGCTTATGCGCGCTGGTGAAACAGGCCGGCTGGAGGTGAAGCGACACAAAAGGGAATTTTATCTTTTCGTAGCCGATCCGCGCGCCGAAACAGAAAATGGATGAGACCACCACGGTCTCGCGCGGATCGATACCGGATACCAGTTCATACACCGGCCGCGTGAGCGGCAGGAAGAAGTCCCTGGCAAGGATCCTGAATCCCTTCAGCGGATGCCAGATGTCCGGGTTCGATACCAGTGAAAGATACGCCTCACAGGGGCTTATGCCGGCAAATCCCAACCCCGCTTCCCGGACAACCGGCTCGAAATAGTCGTTGGTGGCCACGGTTACGCGGTGTCCCCGCTCGTGCAGCGCTTTTCCGATGCCCACAAACGGATGCACGTCTCCCGCGCTTCCAAGAGTGACAAGAAGGACGTTCACGGAAGTACCCACCGTACGGTTATCGCGGCAGACACCGCTCTTCGGCCGCTTCGGCTCGTCCGGCCATGGGCATGTTCATCCGTATTCACGCTCACGGAACCGCGGAAAAGATACTGTCGCTGAAGCTCAGGGTGTTGCCCGTGACCGGGAATTCCGCGATCATCACCTGCGCCGGCACATTCTCGAACATCATGGGAAGGCCGTTGGCGATGAAGAAATCCGGGGAATCCATGAGCTGGAAATGGAGATGGGGAGCTCCGGAATTGCCGGTATTTCCGACCCTGGCGATTACCGTGCCCCTGTTCACCCTGTCTCCCGGCTTGACGCGGATGGACCCTTCCTGGAGATGACAGTATGCGCTGAACTCGCCGTTGCCGTGGTCTATGACCACGAAGTTCCCGGCCACGGCATTGGTCCAGCCGATCTTCGGGATCAATTCCTTGATGAGACCAATGGCATACCCGGGTTTGCCGAACGTGTCCGGATCGCTCATCCGCTCCTCGGGAAACCTGTCTCCGGTTTCCACGACAACGCCGTCACCCACGGCAAGGACATCCCGGCCCCAGATGCTGTAATCGGCAAGCTTCACGGGTTTGGGACGTGAAATATCGGTGAAGGACTCCGCGTCTTTCTGGTTGGCGCCCACCAGGTCCATGGCGAATTCCTGGGAGGCGGATGCCCGGTGGTGGATGTAGCTCAGGGGAAGAAAGGCCATCCGCACATCGCCGTTCACCGGGAAGACGTATTTCCCCTTCACCTCGTAGGGCGTGAGGCGCACCGGGAAAGAGGAAACCGTCTTCTTCCCGCCGAACGTGACGGTCAGCAGAATCTCCATGCCGTCAAGTTTCCGGTGACCGACATGATGGAGATAGGCAATCTTCGACAGCGGCAGCAGGATGCTCTGCCCCGAGACCGCCGTGCCGTTTTCCGACAACACCCCTTCGGGAAGCGCCACGTTTCCGAAAGACAACTGCACGGTCGGCAGCGGCGGCTTCTGCTTGTTCAGCATGTCGGCGGTCCCACCAATCGCTTCCGACAGCGGCTTCCCGGAGATCCGGAGGCGCACCGCCTCGATGCCGGAGACCGTACCGATCACATCCACCTTTTCCACGGTAACAGGGGTTTCCCGTCTATTCGTCACCACCAGTTCGGGCAGCTTGATATCGGTGATCTCCCAGTCGCCGATGCGGCAGGAAACGGGGATCACCTTTTTGCCTTGGACAAGATACCGGATGTCGATATCCTCGGCTGACCATGCTGAAGCCGGGGAAATACAAAGAATCATTGCCGCGACAACAAACCCGAGCGTTTCAACCATTCTTTTACCTAGTAGGTTCATCACGCCTCTCCTTTTTAATAAACGCATCCATGGTCTGCCGCTTCCCTTCAGACGCTACCAAAGGGAGCCTATGATAGATCCGGAACGTCTGGCGGGTGAGCGGGTTCACCGCTCGTCAACCTGGTAAAGATTCAACTTTCTAGGGCCGACACCCCAGCTTTTCGTAAGCATGATTGAAGGCCTTCTTTTGATTTTGCATGTCAAAAAGAAGCAATAGAAGATATTTGCCTTACTTTTTCAACGGTTTTATTGGGTAGGATCCAACACTTTGCTATTATTCTTCGAGCAAGAGGAGGACCCGATGAACGAAATATTTTTCCTGGTTGAAGTAGCCCCTGAGGGCGGCTTCACGGCAAAAGGGCTCGGCGAATCAATTTTCACCGAAGCGGATAGTCTCGAAGAACTCCATGCCAATGTGCGCGATGCAGTTCGCTGCCACTTTGATGAAGGTACGGCTCCGAAAATGATCCGACTCCATTTTGTCCACGAAGAAGTCCTTGCCGTATGAAGCTGCCTCGTGACATAACCGGTAATGATCTGGCGAAGTCCCTTACCAAACTTGGCTACCATGTCACACGTCAGACCGGCAGTCATATCCGACTTTCTACAAACGAAAATGGCGAACATCACGTTACCATTCCCGCTCACAATCCCTTGAAATTAGGAACCCTCGCTGCGATTCGTCCGACATCGAAGCCCATCACAAGCTGACGCGAGAAAAGCTCTTGGAATATCTTTTCTCGTAAAACTTCATCATCTTTTCTTCTTGCGATCAACTCGTTGTTGATCAGATCCGTTCATCTAACCGGTACTGGCTCATGGGCATGGGGGGGCTGCAAAGCTGCATTTTACTCACTTTTTGCAGTTTTTCAGGCACGACCCCAAGTAACCCATATGGTTTGCAGGGCAGTGGGGTCAGGACTTGATAGTTTGATATTCGCAGCAAAGTCAAGTTATCAAGTCCTGACCCTATATCCTCTGTTATAGTTCAGTATCTTATCTTAAGGATGGACGTCGTCGTAAATCTTGGAACATAAGGTCGGGAAAGTAGTCCGTTCATCAGGTCCCAATAGCAATTGCGGGCAAATTTTGTGTTCACGCCTTCAGGATAGGTGTAATGGTATTTGTGAGGATTGCCCCCTTCATGAACTATTGATCTTTCAAATTCTGGCTTTAGATACAAGTGGATTCCCCATCGGATCTCATTCATGTGCTCTACTAACGTGCTGGCATGGTAGCTTAGAATGTCAGTATGGAACCGTTCATAAATGTCATCAAGAATGAGCAAAGCATCCTCATCCTCAAGGCTGATATTGCTTCTACGCATGATGTTTCTCAGGTCATTTACAATTCTGCTGAGTCTGGAGAAATTGTGTTTTGCGATGTTGCCGCATATTTTTATGAACTCACGTCTCTTAATTTTCAGTTCTGCCTCAAGATCAAGGAGAGGAAGCCAGACTATGGCGTTCACTTCAACTTCGAGCCATTGTTGGAAATTTTCTACTGCATTGGCAAGACCTGTGACCGAGTTGTTTAAGTTGAAATTTGGGTTCTGCGCGATGTTCAGCAATGCAGCGAGGTATGATTTACTCTCACCGGTTATCTCTGACGCTGACTTAGAGAGAAAATCTACCAGAATGATATTGAATAATCTCTGGTTTGTGCCGTTTTTAAAATGAGCTTCAGCGTCTTCACCGCTGCCGTGAACCTCAAGCATTTCGCTGTTGACTACCGAATCGATAGTTTCAACCGATGCCTTCAGGAATATTATTTCTTGTTCAATGTTTGATAAATTCATGGCTATAACGGTGCGGGGGCGCACCAGCGCGTCAGCGTCTGTGTGCCGCCGCCTGGTTGGCCGTGGTCGTGATAAGCCGGAAGAATTTTTCTGTCTCGGCCACGATCCGCTCTTGTACATGCTTGCTTTGCCATTCTGGCGTCTGGGCCTTCCTCATACTTGCCACAGAGTACTTCATTGGTCTTAATACGGGCTTTCTTCCATTATGAAAAAGCTCCCAAAGTGCCACGTATAGCTGATTCAAGAAAATAAGTAGTTTTTGCATCTCTCGAATGTTCGTCTTCGCATACAGAGCCTGAATTTCGTCTGCGACTGATAACTCTTTATGGGCGTAAACCTTCCGCCTGATGTCTCGATATCCTGCCTCATAAATTTTGCGGTACTTTTTTACATGACTTCGTAGCCTTCGGAAATCGGAAGCAGTGGGAACGTAAACCCCCACCATATATTCACCAATCCATTCATCGGCGTTTACACTCCCCGCCCTTTTTCGGCCTTCTAATGCTTTCGATGCAAATATTTCCGAGTTTTCATGCGCCACCTTCAGCAATCTGTCGACATTGTGGGCAGACTGCTGATCGAAGACCCTGCCAAGGGCAATGAATAATGAGGTTTGAAGAGCACCGATAGTCGTATTCCAAAAAAGAGGCGACTTGTTCACGATATCAAGCGCTTTCTTGTTGCCGGCCAATGAGGCGTTGATTGCGAGAAATGAATAGAAGAACTGAATCGCAGACTGAACCTCTGTCCGGTAAACCTCAAGTTCGTGTGTGAATTTATCCTCTTTTGTTTTCATATCTTCTCGGACAACTCGTTATTGACCGGTTCACGCGCGTGAACCGGTGATCAACCCCAATGGAACATGTAGCCTATGCACATGAAAATATTTTTCAATACTTCGCGTTGAAATACCTTCAATCACCTGGCGAAAAAGAAGCAAGGAACTCACTCCCCTTGTGCCCGGTGCACCCTTTCCATCGCCTT
>CALABV010000033.1 GCA_937886325.1 uncultured Geobacter sp. | reverse complement strand
AGCGTTCCGCCGCCCACGGCTCCTTTCATCCCGCGCGCCGCTTTGGTCCGTGGAACTGTATTGTCCAGGCAGTCACGGATACTGAGCGCCAGCGAGCCGCCCAGGTTCCGCAGGTCATCCGGCTCGATCCACCGGGGCACATACCCGGCCCTGCCGTAGGTCATCTCCATGGTCATGGCCATTACCCGGTCCCGGTAGTTCGCCCACCACCAGCTCTCCGGAAACGAATTGCCCGCAAAACCGCTGCCGCCTTCATCCGGGACGGGTTCAATCATATCGGGCCCATACCGGCCCGCAACCGCATCGATAAACCTGAGCTGATTCTCCCACAGTGAGGCCTCTTCCGGGGAGTACCCCAGGGCCTCTGTCCCGAAATGGGGGTAGAAAAACGGCCGTATATCCGGTTCGCTGTTGGAGGCGTGGAGATTGAGCGCTATGGAAACCGGCGGACCGCCGTCAGCCATCAGCTTCTTCGCCTGCCGATGGAGTATCGCCACTTCAGGAGGTATGTTCCCTACCAGCTCCAAAGGATTCGTACCGTCGAAAATCCACATGACCTCCAGGTTCTCGGACTTGGGGGTGCTCCGGTAATTTCCCGCAATCACCCCATCCACATTCTGCATGGGGAAGATATAGAACTCGAACCGGGCCAAAATGTCCGAAGCTTCCGGGGCGCCGGACAGCAGGAAACGGATCATCCCTTCAATCAGGAACGAGGGAGGCGTCTCGGCGGGATGGGTGCGCGCATGGATGAAAATCCTCTTTTTTCCGGAAACGGGAACTTTGGGATCGGTGACTTTCAGCAGATAGATCGGCTTGCCTTGCTGTGAATAGCCGGGTATCAGGATGTCCACGTACAGGTTGTCTGTAAGCGTCGCAGCATACTTTTCCAGATCCGTAAAGGTGTACGGGTAGAACCGCGCCACCCAGACCGTGCCATGCGCAAACCGCTTCCTGACGATAATCTCGTTGTCCTGGTTCCGGGTTACCTCGTCTTCGGTAAAATGGCGCCAGGCGACCCGATCATAGGTGTAGACGGGCAGGTAGTAGTACGGCCATCCCGAGTTCTTCACGGTGATCGTGGTCGGGACATCCTTCGCCAGGTTATCCATCCGCACATACCACCAGCTGCGCCATGAGGCGGGGAGCGTGGAATCATGGTTGTCGTCCGCTATATTCAGTTCCCACTCCGTGTCGCTCACCTTGGCGACCTTACCGATACTTCCGGACTCGAAAGAAGCGGAAACCGTTGCCGGCGGACCGCCTACGGCGGAATCGCCGCAGCCTGCCGGTAACACCGTCACAAGGGTCAATACGGCTAGCCATACCGTCATGCTTCGTACCATCGAATAGTTACCTATGCCTTGGGTCATAAGAATGAAACCGGTTCAGGGGTTCTCCGCCTGGCCCACATCGAACCATTCCGCGAGCATCTCGGCGTGTACCGCCTCCAGGTGCTTCGTGGAATAGAGGTAGACCCCGGATGACGAAGTTGTCGTGGTTGCGATATCATCACACCCCTCGATTTCCGCCATCGTGGCCAGGCAGTCGAGAACCTGCCGGTATGCCAGGTTGAACGGCGGTTCGGTGAAAATTTCAAGCGGGACGGGCCGTTGGTATATGCGGGCGCTGTGGCGGACGGTTTCCGCAATGAGCCGTACAGGCCCCTCCTGCGCATGGAGCAGGATCTCCGCATACTCCCCGGTCATGGAGCGGGAGGAGTAATACCATTGAGAATCCGCGCCCCTCAGGGCTTTCAGATCCTCGTTCTCCAGGAGCAAGCGGGCGAGAAGCGCCGTTACACAGTCACCGGCCATGCTCGTGTCAGGGGTCGCCACGTGTCTTTCCAAAAAGAGCGCAATCTCGGGTTCCGAAACAAGCTCTCCTGCCGCGCTCCGTTCCCGTATCAAGGCAACCGTCGTGTCCGCCACGGCATCCCCGTGCACGGTTCCGTCACCCTCACTCGGGCCTTCCGTGTGAATCGGCCGCTTCATGCCGGCACCAGTTTTGTTTTGGCCAGTTCATCGGCAACATCATTCAATCCAAATTTCCGGTACGTCGCGCGTGTGGGCGCGCCTGTTGCCCTGTCCAATCCCAGTTCGTCGTAGAACATGTCCAGGGCGACCTGAACGTCTTTCCTGTCCATATGGACGGCGCCTTTGGTGAACGGTGCCTTGCCCGATTTGTCCGTATAGACCCATTCAGGAATCGTGTCATGACGGGTCCGCATCTCCTTTGTCCCCATGCCGCGGATCGTCAGCGCCCGATGGAGGAGGAAGATGCGCTCCGCGACCGCATCCAGCTCCTCCCGGTTCTTCCTGTCCCCGGTGGCGAGACTGTAGAGCATGGATTCCATGGAATCATCGCCCGAATAGCCGCGCTCCCTCAGGGGAGACGCCGCCCAGGGTCCCATCCAGTTGCACAGGGAGAGCGAATCATGGAGCTCCTTGCGCAGGAGCGACCATTTGGCCATGCGCGCCTTTGACCGGTGCATGGGTTTGAAGTCGCCAATGCCGTCCACGGCTTCGGGCGCCCCCCATATATCGGCTGCGAGCCTTTTCTGAATCGGCAGGGGAAGCCCGTTCCGGGTGAAATTGCTGTGGGAGTGGCACACGGCGTCGCGATTGTAGATCAGATTGACGAGCAGGCCGCACTGGCCTACCTCATCCGAGGCGTGGTGCTTGGGATGCCCCAGTTTCCAGTATCCGAGTTTCTTGTCCTTTCGCCACGTTTCTTCGGAGAGGTTCCAGCGCTCCAGCAGATGGCCGGTACCGAGGCCCAGTGCAGTGCCCAGTTCCCCCACTTTGCCTGCGATCCGGGGCAGGAGTTCAAAAAGGAAGGAGGGGTCTCCCTTATCGTATTTTCCCCAAGAATAGCTCTTGTATTCCCGGGCTCCCAGCTTCTTTTCTATCACACCGTCATGGTAGAGTTTGATGAAGTCGCGCTGCAGCTGGCCGTAATTGCACCAGACGCCCAGGTCGTCCGCCAGGTGGAGGCCGACCATGTTGGCCTCCAGTCCGGTGGCCCCCTTCGGACCGCCCGGCAATTCCTTGAAGAAATTAGCGCCGAATTTGAGGCCCACACAGGTCTTCTGCCCCACGGCCGGGATATCGTATTTCGAGGAGACCGACGGGACCTTGAGGATGGTGTGGCAGCGCACGGGGCAACTGGCGCAGCCGTTTCCCCTGACCGTATACTTCCAGACATCGTCGCCCAGGAAATGGGCGGCGTTGTTCGACCGGTAGGCGATCCGGTTCAGATCGTGCGGGTCGCAGGCCCCCGTGTCGACGGGATGGGCCGCGCCCCCCCACCGGCGTCCCCGGGATGCATTCCACCGCGAGTTCGGATCGTAGAACTCGGCCCAGGGCTGCGGGGAGTTGGGCACGACATGCTGATTGTTGGCGCCCAGGAGAGAGAGATGATATTTTATCAGCCTTTCCCATTCATCCTTATTGCCCGCGATCCTGACTCCGCCGCTGCCATGGACGCCGATGGCCTTGAGGTTCTTGGACCCCATGACCGATCCGATGCCGCCGGCGGAGTGGGATGCCCCGCTCAACACAATGGACATGGGCGCCAGGTTTTCACCTGCCTGACCGATGGCGGCCACCACTGCGTCTCGACCCATGATTTCGGAGATGGCGCAGGTTGCCGCGCGCGTCCCCTGCCCCCATATGCCTCGGGCATCGCGGATCTCGACTTTCCGGTCTTCGATCATCAGCCACACGGGATGATCCGCCTTCCCCTGGATGACAATGGCGTCGTAGCCGGCATATTTGAGCTTGGCGGCGAAGTGCCCGCCCATGTGACCCGACGCGACGAGAGGAAGCGGCCAGCAGGTGGGCCAGAGGGTGGTGATGGCGGTCCTGCCGTTGCACGGAGCGCCCGTCCCGGCCAGCGGGCCGACGGCAAACACGATCCTGTTTTCGGGATCGAACGGTTTCGCGCCCGGCGGGACCTCGTCCCACATCACCTTGTAGCCGATGCCCGTGCCGCCCAGAAAGTCCTTATAGCGCTCGATCGTGTCCTCAACCCGGATCCCGCCCGTCGACAGATCGACGCGCAGAACCCTGCCGGCCCACCCTCCATATCCGCTCATTTCCGTTTCCTTTTCACATCAACTTCTCTTTATCATCTGCCATCTCGTCACTCTGTTCTTCATAGCCGAGGATCATCGCCTTGGTATGGGAAAAGACGGTCTCTCCCAAGGTGGCCATATAGAGATGAACGATGAGGAACAGCACGACCACGTAGGCGAAAATCACATGGACAGCCCCGACGAGCCCCACCAGGTTTTCCGACAGGAGATACCGCCGCACGGCGGGGATGTCGAGATAGAGCAGTCCCGTGACCCCGAGCACGGGAAGAAAGACGAACATCACGGCATCATACGCAATCTTCTGCAGCGGATTGTATTTGTCGTCGGCGGTCGCCCTGAACGGGTTTGCCGCACCGGTGAAAATGGTGACAAGGTAATATTCGGCCTGGGCGAACATGCCCGAGAGATCTCTCTTTCCAAATCCGTAATGGCGCCGCAGATTGCCGCTCCACACGGTATAGGCGAACCAGAAGATGGTCGAGAGAACCATGGCCAGGCCCACGCGCGTATGCAACACCAGAACGGGATCATGGGGCCGGAGAGCCGCGATGCCGTGCATCCGCAGATATATGCCGGTGCCGATCAGGATGAAAACGATCCCGGCCTGTATCCAGTGCCAGATCCGCAGGGGCAAGGGGTGGAGATAGGTGCGTTTCATCGTTTCCTGACCTTTCGCAGCACGGCATGGAGCAGCGCGCCTGCCGCCGCCAAGGGAACGAGGACCGCGCCGGCCATATCGATCCAGGAGAAACCGATTCCTCCCGAAGAGGCGGACCTCCCCCCTCCGAACGCCTGTCGCACCATCACGCTCGCCCGCCCGAGATTCGCCGACCGGCCGGGCAGGTGGCATTCCCCGCAACTGAGCGCGCGCCGCGGGGGAAGCACGGCGGTTGTCGGATTGCGGGGAGGGGTTGTCCCGGTCAGGTCCCGCCACGATACATACCGCAGGGATCCGGCCGGGCAGGCATCCACGCATTTCGGCTTACCCCGGCAGAGATCGCACTTGGTCGCCTTCCGGCTGTCCGGATCGTAGGAAATCATCTCCCAGGGGCATGCCCGCAGACATATTTTGCACCCGGTGCACTTTTCCGGGTCAATGGCGCGCGCCTTGTGCACGGGCGACACGACAATCGCGTGTTCGGGGCACATGTTTGCGCAGGGTACGGGATGGGGGCATTGCTTGCACAGGTCCTGCACGATAAGGCCGTCCCCCAGGTTGCCGTGCCCTTCCCGCCATGCCATGGCGCCCCGGGAACCGAAATTCAGATTCCGGTCGACCTTTATCCTTGCCAGTGAAGGAGCGGCCTTGCCGTCGTTGAATTCCGTGCAGGCCAGTTCACAGCGGCCGCACCCGACGCACACCACGGGATCGGCGACCACCACACCCTCGGCGTTCTCCATGATGACGAGGGGCCTGTCAGCCGCCAGCACGAGCGCCGGCGACAGGGCGGACAACCCGGCGATGGAAACACCGCCCCAGATCAGGACCTGCCTGCGCGTACACAGGGGGTTGAAAGGGGAG
>CALABV010000032.1 GCA_937886325.1 uncultured Geobacter sp. | reverse complement strand
CATATTCACCCTTCGACAAGCTCAGGGTGAACGGTCATAACCTGGTGATTTCCCGTTCGTGCTGAGCGTGTCGAAGCACGTATGGTTTTCGTGGCGGAAGAGTATCGCTAATCAGATAAAGAAAAGAGACATACCATCGCAGAAAAGGTGACTCGGGCTCAGGGCAAACCTGTTTTCCTGGAGAGCGCAATGCAAAGGAACACGTTGTTCATGGGGATACTCTTCGGCCTCCTCGGTTTTGCCGGCAACTGGTTGAAGCTCCCCCTCTTCCTCAATCTCGATTTCCTCTTCGGCTCCATCTTCGTCATGTTCGCCACCCTGCGCTACGGCATGGGAGCCGGGATCATTGCAAGCCTCCTTGCCGGTTCATGCACAATCCTGCTGTGGAAGCATCCTTGGGCGTTGATAATCTTCACGGCGGAGGTGGCTTTTGTCGGTTGGCGCTGTAAGAAAAAGGACCCTGCGGATCTCCTGCTGTATGATGTCGCCTACTGGCTCCTGTGCGGCGCGCCCCTCGTATGGATCTTCTATCATCTGTTCCTGGGAGATACCCCGTCAGCCGCAGCCCTGATACTCCTCAAGCAGTCCATTAACGGCATCTTTAACGCCCTGCTGGCCTCCCTCGCTTACCTGGCCTTTCTGTACCGTTCGTCAAGCAAGACGCCGGCCGCCCTCCCTTCCTTCCACCAGCTCTCGTTCTCCGTCATGGTTTCCCTGATCCTCTTTCCCTGCCTTATCTTCATCGCGCTGGACCTGCGCAACACCATGGACAAAGAAACGGCCGTTCTGGCCGCAAGAACTCTCCTGGTGAGCAGGCAGGCCAAGGAGACGACGAATCGCTGGATCGAGGGACACCGCCAGGTTGTCCAGGCACTGGCGGAACACATCAAAGACCCCGACACCATGCCCCGAGGCGATATGCAGCGGCTGGTCGAAACCGTCAAGACAGCCACACCAGGCTTCAAGCGCATGGGTGTGCTCGACAGGGAAGCCGTGACGGTTGCCTATTCACCTCTCACGGACGATCTGGGCAGATCGACGCTGGGTCTGGACTTCTCGGATCGCCCCTATATCAGGGGCCTCCGGGAATCGAAGAAACCTATCGTTCCCGATGTGGTCATGGGCAGAATCGGGGCTCCCCATCCCATCATCAGCCTCCTGTCGCCCCTGGTGTCGGACGGGAAATACCACGGATATTGCATCGGCGTTATCCAGCCGGATGAGCTGAAGAGCTACCTGAAGGAAATCATCGGCAACAGGCAACTGGCCATTACCCTTGTGGATCGATCTCGAAAGAGTATCGTCAGCACACGCGATGATCTGCCGATGATGTCTGACTTTTCCAGCCGTGGCGGTGGAACGACCCGGCGTGTCACGTCCGAGATAGTCCAATGGATTCCGCCGCGGGAAAAAGGCCGGAATATACTGCAGCGATGGGCCAGATCCCTGTATATCGCCGAAGCGGAGGTCAGCCGGGACGCTCCCTGGACGGTTATCGTCGAGGCCTCCTTCAACCCGGTCCTGATGATTCTATCCGAGGAAACGCGGGGCAGGCTATCACTCCTGGCAGCACTGATCCTGCTTGTCGTGCCCTTGGCCCGGCTTATCAGCGGCAGGATGGTTTCCACTCTGCAACAACTGCAGACAGCTACGGAAAGATTCCCGTCGCATCTTGAAACCGCGGGCGAAGTTGAACTTCCGGAAAGCAGAACCAAGGAAATCAGCGGCCTGGTGGATAACTTCCGCACCATGGCAGCCTCGCTTTCGCGCCATGTACGGGACATCCGCGAACTGAACGAAACCTTGGAGGAAAAGGTCGCCAGACGCACCGCCGAACTGGAGGAAAAAAGCGTCTTTCTTACTTCCCTGCTGGATTCACTGCAGGATATCGTCTTTTTCAAGGACCGCCGCGGAGCCTACCTGGGCTGCAACCGCGTCCTGGAACGGTCGGTCGGCATGAGCAGGGAAAATATCATCGGCAAGACCGATTGCGACTTGTTTCCTCCCGTCGCCGCAGCAAAGTTCCAGCATGACGACCAGCAGATAATCGCGACGGCCAAGGCGCACGAATTCGATGAGATATCCTATCTTCCGGACGGCGGTCCAGTGTATGTCAACACCATAAAAACCCCCATCACGTTGCCGAACGGAGAAGTCATCGGCCTGGTCGGCGTCTCCCGCGATATCACCAAACGGGTGGAAGCTGAGCAGGCCCTGCGCACCAGAATGGCAAACCTTCGCGCATTCTTCGACCTCTCCCTCGATTTGCAGTTCGTGCTGGACACGAGGGGGAATGTCGTGCGGGCCAACCGCACGGCCTGCGAACGGCTTGGGTATTCGGAAGAGGAACTCACCGGGTTGAACGTTCTCCGGCTCCACCCGCCTGAAGTACGCGAGGAAGCGGAGCGCATCATGCAGGCCATGCTCGCCGGAGAAGAAAGCCGTTGCCCGTTGCCTCTTCAGACCAGGGACGGCTGGCTGATCCCGGTGGAAACCCGTGTCGTGGAGGGAGTATGGGACGGTGTTCCCGCCCTCTTCGGCGCTTGCAAGGATATCTCCGAACTGGCATTCTCCGAAGAAAAGTTTGCAAAAGCCTTCGAGTTCAGTTCCACCCTCATGGCGATTTCAACCGTCGAGGACGGCCGCTACCTCGACGTGAACCGCTCTTTCCTGGATACGCTGGGCTTCTCGCGGGAAGAGGTAATTGGCAAAACATCCGTCGAGCTGGGAATCATGCCGAACAGCACGACACGAAACTGGATGCGGGATGAGGTGGAAAAGCATGGAGAAATTGTCAATCAGCTCCTGACGGTGTGCACCAAGGACGGAAAAACCCGCACCGGTCTCTTAAGTGCGCGGCTTACCCGCATACAGTCTTCACGGTACCTGTTGACGGCGTTGAACGACATTACCGAGATGAAGAATGCAGAGGAAGAGCTGCGCCAAAGCGAGGCCCGGTGGCAGTTCGCACTGGAAGGGGCGGGTGACGGGGTATGGGACTGGAACGCACAAACGAATCACGTCTTTTTCTCCCCGCAATGGAAAAGGATGCTCGGCTTTCAGGATCAGGAAATCGGCGACACCCTTGCAGAGTGGGATTCCCGTATCCATCCCGAGGATCGTGAAGCGGTATATGCGGCGATCGACCGTCACCTGAGTGGGGAAACCCCGGTGTACACCAGCGAACACCGGCTCAGGTGCAAGGACGGCGGCTACAAGTGGATTCTGGACCGGGGCAAGGTCATCGAGTGGTCGCCGGACGGAAAGCCGCTGCGTGTCATCGGAACCCATACCGACATTTCCGGACGGAAAAAGATGGAGCAGGCGATTGAGGAGGCGCGGGAGAAAGCGGAAGTGGCAAGCCGGGCAAAAAGCGAGTTCCTGGCCAACATGAGCCATGAGATACGCACCCCGTTGAACGGCATCATCGGCATGGCGCAACTGCTGGAGATGACCGACCTCACGGAGGAACAGCGGGAGTACCTGGAAAATATGGACATTTCAGCCCAGAACCTCATGTCCGTCATCAACGATATCCTTGATCTTTCCAAGATCGAGGCAGGAAGGATCGCTCTGGAACGCACGGGGTTTTCCCTCCGGGACAGTATTGAGAAAATCGTCGTCAGCCTGTCGCCGGGCATCCGGAAGAAATATCTCACCCTCACCACCGACATCGACGAAGGCGTTCCCGAATCGGTCACGGGCGACCCGGTCCGCTTTAGGCAGATCATGCTCAATCTGCTGGGGAACGCGGTAAAATTCACGGAAGAAGGGGGGGTCAGATTCACGGCACGGGTGGAAGAAAGCACGTCTGACCTTGCCCGTATACGGTTCAGCACTGCCGATACCGGCATCGGCATTGCCCCGGAAAACCTGGAAGCCATTTTCGCGCCCTTCGAACAGGCCGATGCGGCCACCGCCCGACGATTCGGGGGCACGGGACTGGGCCTCGCCATCTGCCGTCAACTTGTCGACTTGATGGGCGGACGCATCTGGGCGGAAAGCGAGCCCGGCACGGGAAGCACATTCCATGTCTCGATACCCTTTTCCCTGCAATCCGAGACTGCCGCGCCGCTCGAACAACAGGCCGCCGCGTTACCGCTGGAAGCGACGCACCCCCTTTCCATCCTCGTAGCGGAAGACAACCACATTAACAGGGTCTTTGCATCCGCACTTCTGAATAAACTGGGGCACTCCTTCACCTGCGTCGAAAACGGCAGGGAAGCCGTCGAAGCCTGGAAAACGGGAGACTTCGACTGCATTCTCATGGATATCCGCATGCCGCTCATGGACGGAGAGGAGGCTGCCGCCGGGATTCGGGACCTGGAAGGGGAGGAAGCCCATATCCCCATTATCGCCCTCACGGCCCACGCCCTGAAGGAGGACCAGGATCGCCTGCTTGCGGGTGACTTCGACGGCTACCTGTCGAAGCCCCTGGAAGTTGATACACTGATGGAACTGTTAGCGCGCCTGTGTCCGGCAGGGAAGGAGGAAAAGCGTGACGCGGCTACGGTTGGAAGCGGGGGTTCTCCCGATTCCCCGGTTCAGGGATCCGCTTCGTTGCCCGGCATCGACCTGGCTGACGCCATGAGACGCCTGGACGGCGACAGGGAGTTCTATGTGGAACTTATGGAGGATTTTGCGAAAAGATACGGTACCGTTTCCTATGAGATGGGGAAAGCCCTTGCCAGAGGGGATCACAGGACGGCAAAGGATCTCGCCCATACACTCAAGGGTGTCACGGCCTATCTATCCCTGCCGGAGATACAAGGTCTGGCTGAAAGACTTGAACGGGGACTTGCCGCCGGGGATGACACGACATCTGCCAGGGAGATCGGTGCCCGATTGGATGCGGCCATCGGCATCGTTATCGACAGTATCAAAACTCTGAGCGCGCGCTGCCGTTCAGCGGCTTGCGGAGGAACTGAATAATGGAATCGGCAGGGATGCCTGCCCCGGGAGTTTTTCATTATGGGTGAAACGAATAGGGCACGACTGCTTGTCGTGGATGATGAGCCCCTGAGCATAAAGATTCTCGCAAAAATGCTGGGCGGCGACTACGAAATACTTGCGGCATCATGTGGTGCAGAGGCCATTGAACTCTCGGCGACACACCTTCCCGACCTTATCATGCTCGATGTCTCCATGCCAGGTATGGACGGTTATGAAGTCTGTAGACGACTCAAGGGTTCCGAGGCGACCCGGGATATACCGGTAATCTTCATCACCGCGCTGGAAGGCGACGACCGTGAAATGCGGGGTCTTGCCCTGGGAGCAGCCGACTATCTCCAGAAGCCATTGAACCCCGCCCTGCTCCGACTTCGGGTAAGAAACAACCTTGAGGTAAAATTACAGCGCGACAGGATTTCCAGGCAAATGGAAGAGTTGCGAAAACTGAACGAAAGGCTCGCTGAAGAGATGGAAAAGGTACGGGTCTTGTCAGGCATACTTCCCATCTGCTGCAAGTGCAAGAAAATACGGGACGGCGAAGGTCGCTGGCATCCGCTTGAATCGTTTATTAGCCGGCACAGTGATGTGCTGTTCTCCCACGGGTACTGTCCGGAGTGCACCAAGGAAGAATTCGACAGCATCATGGACTGTAAATTTCAGCCGTGACGTCATACCCTGCAGAGAGCACATGCGCGGAAAACAGCCTGGAGGCGGTCAATACCTTCAGGAAAAGGATTATTTCGCTCTTCCGACAAAGAACTCCCTTTTCTCCTCTTCGCCCAGCTTGCTCGCGATTAATCGTACGCTTTTCTGCCGACCAAAAAAAATATCCTTGGAATTGAAGTATCCCCCCCCTTTCAGGACAATTACATCCGACGGCTTGTCATACACAATTAGTCTGGGGAAAAAATTCAGGACATTTCTGAAAGAATGTTGTTTTCCCGCGACACGCAAAACCTGTTCCGGCAGGGGCAGGAAGCCGTTTTTATCTGAACTCAAAGGCCCGTACGGCCCCATCCTTGCCATTTCGCCGACCTTTCGGGTGACGCCGACGACCAACAGCATGTTTCTTGATAACGGAGGACTGAACGTGCCGTATGGCCTCATTTTTTCCATTTCGCCAACCTCATGATTGACATCAACGATTAACATAATTTTTTTCGATATGGCGGGTGAACCATCGGGCAGTAATACTGTTATACCCTTCAGGCTTTCACCTTCTTTTTCCGTACCACGGGACACCTCCCCCGGCGTGCTTGTCTGCGCAAAGGCAACCAGGGACAGTGCAAGCGACAATGCTGACACCATCCCGGATATGTACGTAATCTTCATAACCTTCCCCTCCTTAACAGATTAGCGTTGAGCATATACCCACTTTCTACTCTTGCATTATCATTTTTGATTCCGGTTCAGGGACACCAAGCTTTTACAGTATCTCTTTCTGTTCTACTGTCAAACGTGGCGGCAAAGCGTGGACTTTCTCTTCTTCAATTATCTCAACCATCCTGATTCGTCTCATCTGCCGGATTGCCGCCGGTGCAGAAATTCCAGCCGGTTTTTCCGTATCTGGACAGACGTGTCATTCGAGCGCAGGGACAATAGGTTCTTTTCGCTTTATCGGCGACAGGGGGCAACGGCGTCACGGCCAAGCAGCGTGAAGCTGAAGCATACAATATCGGCACTACTTGACGGTTTCCTTGACAATCCACCTGAAAAACGTCAAAGGGGCTACGGAACAAACCGTAACCCCTTGTTTTTTCTGGCGCGCCCGGAGGGATTCGAACCCCCGGCCA
>CALABV010000031.1 GCA_937886325.1 uncultured Geobacter sp. | reverse complement strand
GAAACAAGAAGCCATCCGCTGGCCTCGGCAACGATACGGCTCTCGACGGGAACACCCGCGGGAGACACACAAAATACCTTCAGTGCACGCGATATTCTGAAATATGCAACGTCACAAAACAAATGAAGGATACGAATATTGAGTTTCCCGAGTGATTTCTCTGGCTACATCACCACATTTTCTGCTATACCTTGTCCGGAACATAGACAGTCGTATCGTTGGCGCACAAAGTCCGGTGCCATAGCAGAACCGGTACCGGGTATATCAAAAGCGGGGGGAGATATATGACAAAGGCAGAAATGGTCGACAAGATTGCAAAAGGGGCGGAACTCACGAAAGCACAGGCAGAAAAAGCGGCTGCGATTTTCATGGACAGCATCGTCGAGGCCCTGGCTGCCGGTGACAAGGTGACCTTTACCGGGTTCGGAGTCTTCTCGGTCAGTGAGAAGGCCGCACGAACGGGCCGGAACCCACAGACCGGCGCAGAAATCAAGATCCCCGCCAAGACGGCCGTCAAATTCAAGGCCGGCAAGACCTTCCTGGAAGCGGTGCAGCCGAAGAAAAAGAAGAAAGCCGCCAAGAAAAAATAATGCTCTGTAAATCCACCGAGGCCCGTTTCAGACAACGGGCCTCAGTGGATTTGTTCCCTCCTTGCTGACAAAAATCACTCTTAGATAAACCAACAGGACCAAGTTGCTGTCGTTGCAAGACTCTCATGATTTTCCCATAGACACATATGAGAATAATAGAGCCCGGGCCGTACGGTCACGATTACATCAACAATTTGCCGTTCTGTAAGCTCGCCCCCCTGATTACCCATTAGAGTCGAACAGTCCGAGGTGGATTGCCGCTGAAGTCGGCAAAAGTGGCAACCGCCTCCTCTAGGAAGAATATCTCGAAGGTCGGGTTGTCCGGTGTCAGGTAGATGGATTTGACCAGCGGACTCGCCTCCTGAACCTTCGCCTTCATCTCCCGGTGGTCTGAGAAGATCGCCTTGCCGTTCAGCCTCATCCAGGAGAAGTTCTCCCCAGAAACACAGAGTTCGACGTAGGGGTTCTGCTGCATCTCCTTGAATACCTGTTTGGTGTTGGCGGTACAGAACCAGAGCTTTCCGCTGTCTTCCAGCATGAACTGGAACGGACGGACCTTGGGCTTGCCGTCGAGCCCCACCGTGGCAAGATACTGCTGCTGGTTTCTTGTCAGAAAATCGATAATTGTCATCTTCATTGCCTGCCTCCTTTGGTGTGGTTGGGATGTTCACATAGTTCGCCGCCGAACTATATGGATAAAATTTTTTACGACTGAAGATTCTGCTCGACGACCGAGAGCAGTGCCACCAACTGCCGCCGGTTGGCCTCCGACATGGCGCCATAGATCCGCTCTGTAAGCAAAGCGGAGATGTCTTCGAAGTGCTTTCGCAGCGCCTGCCCCTTGTCTGTCAGACCGATGCGGATTGAGCGGGCATCCAATTGGCACCCCTGCTTGTACAGGTAGCCGTGTCGTTCAAGAGTGGCCACCATGCCTGTAACCGTGGACTTAACCCGGCCGATTCGCTCCACCAGTGACTTGATCGGAACCGGCTCCTGCTGGTGGAACAGGAACTCAAGCACTGCGCCGTGGGCCGGTACGATACCGGCGATGCCCCGGGCCTGTAATTCCTTCTCAATGAGCAGGTTGCCGGCTTCGCGGATGCGGGCAATCTGCGCGATAATGGCGCGCGGGTCCTGGTTGTATGATGGGTGCTTTCGAGCCATGGCACAATATAGTTCGTAGTCGAACTAAATGTCAAGGATCATTTTTCGTCAGGCAAATGTGCGAGCAATGTGTCGTTCGCAAGATTGGGGGCAACCCTTGACATGGGACAAAGTCGGAACTGAATGAGAGAAAGAGTCCCAACGAGACTGTTGCCGTCCCAAAAGACCGCCCGGTCAACTGCCGCGGCAACAACAATCTCCTCAGATACCCCCTTTTCTTTTCCATGCATGACCCGTCACCTTCTGCTCAAGGAGAGATAACCGCTTCGGTCCGCTGCCGTCATCATGGCACTGGGAACGGCACCAGGAACGCAGTGTGTCCATGGCTGCTCCCGTTGCCAGGGCGTGGCGCGCATCTGAAACCCCTGCGGAAAGTGACGGTGAAACTCCTTCCATCCATAAAATCGCGCCCGCATTGAGCGCCACGAAATCCTCGCACCCCCTGAACGTTCCCGCCCCGGACACAACGGAGAGAAAGCGCAGCGCCTCCTGTTCAAGGGACGGTGACGCCGCTATTTCAGCGGCAGGGCGCCTCGGTATGCCCACATCCTCGGGCACGATGTCAAAGCACTGCCGGCTGTCGCCATCCATGTACCGGATGCTGCTCATGCCGCACACCGACAGCTCGTCGATGCCTGTGCCGTTGTCGTCCACGGAGCCGTGAACCACAAGCGCCCGGTGAAAGCCAATCTCCTGCATGATCCGGGAAACAGGCTCCAGCAGATTCCGGGAATAGATGCCCCGCATGGCGCGCCGGGGGCGGGCGGGGTTGGCCAGCGAAGCGGCGATGTTGAAGATTGTTCCGAAGCGGATCTGCGAAAGGATGCGCCCCAGCCCGCCGGGATGCACGTGGGACGACATGCCGTTGAACAGTCCGATGCCTGCCGTCCGGATACTGCGGGCGACCACTGCCGGGGGGCACTCCACATTGATTCCCATCGCCTCCATGATGTCGACCGTGCCGCAGCGTGACGTGATGGCGCGCGCTCCGTGCCGGGCCATCGGAAGGCCGTGGGCTGCGGCAACCAGCGCCGCGGCGCTGCTGACGTTGAATGTCTTGAAACTGTCCATGCCGGTTCCGGAATTGTCCAGCACCGTTTCGGGCAGTCCGTCCACATGAACCGTATCGAGCTCGTCGATGGCCTGCCATGCCCCGACGATTTCATCAACGGTCTCTCCCTTGGCTTTCAGAGCGGCCAGAAGCGCTCCCTGCTGCAGGTCCGGCTGGGAGTTGAGCAACAATTCCCTGAACAGACGATAGCTTTCCTCCCGGCTCAGATCCCTTCGTTCGATAACCTGCTGCACATACGCGCCGAATTCTTCCAGGGTCATGGATTTCATTATTCACTCCTTCGGGTCGAGATGTATCTTCATGCAGCGCCGCTCCGCCACCAGGTCCAGGGCGGCATCCAGCGCCGATAGCGGCAGCGTGTGACTGACAAGATCGGAAACGGCGACCGCCCCCGAGGCGATGAGTTCCAGGGCCGTCGCGCCGTGGCGGAGAGCGCAGCCGTAAGCGCCCACAACGGTTTGCTCGTGATAGTGCAGATGATTATAGTCCGCTGCCCGGCACGCGGCATGGGCAGGAAGCCCCGAGAACGCCACCAGACGGCCGCGGGGAGCCAGGTGCTCCAGCGCCGCCCGATAGGCTTCGCCGTCCCCGACCGCCGGGATGCATACGTCAAAGAGTTCTCCCGCGGCGGTTTCACGCCCGCCGACGCGCTCCTGCCGCCCCCCGTCCGGTTCGATGACCACGACATCGGCGCCCATGTAGCGGGCCGTCCGCTTCAGCAATGTCCCGGCCGGACCGCCCCCCCAGATGCCGATCCTTTCCCCGGCGCTCAGGCGCGACAGTTCAAGGGCGTTGATGCAGCACGACAAGGGCTCCGCAAAGACGGCGTCATGGAAGCCACAGGTGTCATCAAGGGCTATCAGGCTCTTTTCCGGCGCCACGACATACTCGGCAAAACCTCCATCACGGTGAAACCCCATGATGCGCATCTCCCGGCACAGGTTCTCAGCTCCGGAACGGCACGCCGGACAGCGTCCGCACCACTCACCGGGATAGACGTACACCCTGGCGCCGACACTGTGCCGAACCGCTCCGGGGCCGTTTTCCGCGACAACACCGACGACCTCTTCACCCGGTATGCGAGGCAGCGACAGGTCCCGGTGACCGGACCGGATCAGCTTGAGGTCGGTGCGGCACAGGCCGGTCACGGCAACCCGCACCAGAACCTCGCCTGCCTTCGGTCGCGGGATGTCACGTTCGCCCTGGACAAATGATCCGATAGCGGATACGGTCACTGCTTTCATGCTGTTCTTCATGCGCTCTACCCCCATAAAAAAAGCCCCCCGTCCCAATGGGACAGGGGGCTGGAATCATGCAAAGCCGGTTCCGGCCCCTCGTTCCACGGAGGTTCCAAAACGTTCGGCAAGGCAGGTTTCCTGGCTCCAGGGTCATCTTACTCGCCGCGCCTTCCCAGGTTTCCCCAGTGGCATGAAGCGGCTTTCATCGCCTGTTACAGTTGCGGGTCAGCGAGGGATTCGCACCCTCTTCCCTTTTACCCGCTCACGGATGGAGAGCGGCACCAGACCGATTGGTCGACAGTTGTACCATACTTTGTACCAGATGCCGGGCTTCAAGTCAAAGCAGGCGAAGCGCCTGAGCATGGGGGGAACGAAAGCGTACCACGGGCTTTCTGACGCAACCGGGAGAGCAGACACCATCATGCCCGGACATCCGATCAGTAAGCATCCCTGGAAAAAATTGATCTGTTCCGGATTTCTCGGAATTTCGGGTCGGCATGAAACAGGGATCGATCAGGTAAGGGGAGCGATCTCGCCGGGAGTGCTTACGCCGGAGATGGTGCCCTGATCGTCGATGTCGATTGTATAGGCTGCGGGCATTCTCGACAGGCCGGGCATGCGCATGATCTCGCCGGTTATGGGGATGAGGAAGCCGGCTCCTGATGCGATCTTGATCTCCCGGACGGTAACGATGAAATCGCTGGGAAGCCCCAGAAGGCTGGGGTTGTCGGAAAGGGACTGCTGGGTCTTGGCGATGCAGACGGGCAGTTTGTCGAAGCCGTAGCGGTTGATCAGGTCCAGGTTTTTCCGGGCCAGGGGCTGGTAGTCGATGGAGACGGCGCCGTAGATCTCGCTGGCCACCGTGAAGATTTTATCTTCAACGGGCAGGTTCCAGTCATACAGCGGGCGGTACTCGCCGGGCGTGGCGGAGAGTATCTCGACCGTCTTTTCCGCCAGTTCCAGGCCGCCTTCGCCGCCCAGGCGGAAGATGTCGCAGGGCGCGATGTTCATCCCTTCGTCTTCCGCCGCCTTGACGACGGCTTCCACTTCTTCATCCGTATCGGAAGGAAAGCGGTTCAGGGCAATGACGCACGGGATATGGAACTTGTCGATGTTCTGATAGTGCTTCCGGAGATTCGCCATGCCGAGAACAGCCGCCCGGGGATTGGAGAGGTCCAGGTCCGCACGGTCGATGCCCGCGTGATATTTCAGGGCGCGCACCGTCGCAACGAGAACCACCATGCGCGGGTTCAGGCCTCCGTAGGGGGCAACGATGTCGAAAAACTTTTCCGCTCCCAGATCGAAGCCGAAGCCGGCCTCGGTAACGACATAATCGGCGAGGCGGAGCGCCAGGTCGGTGCCCATGATGCTGCTCGTCCCCTGGGCGATGTTGGCGAACGGTCCGCCGTGGATGATAGCCGGGACATTCTCCGTGGTCTGGACCAGATTCGGGAGGAGGGCATACTTCAGGAGAGCCGTGACCGCCCCTTCGACTTTCAGGTCACCGGCCATGACCGGCCGTTTGTCGTGGGTGAACCCGACCAGGATTCGGCGGATCTTTTCCTTCAGTTCCGCATAGGAGCGTGAGAGGCACAGGATGGCCATGATCTCGCTGGATGGGACGATATCGAATCCCGTCTCCCGGGGGAGGCCGTTGGCTGCGCCGCCGAGGCCGATGACGATGTCCCTGAGGAAGCGGTCATTCATGTCGATCACGCGTCGCCAGGTGATTTTCCGCGGGTCGATGTTCAGGGGGTTGTCATGATAGACCGAATTGTCCACCATGGCCGACAGGAGGTTGTGGGCGCTCTCCACCGCCGGGAAATCATTGGTGAAATGGAGATTGATGTCGTCCACCGGATGGACCCGGGAGAGTCCGCCTCCCGTTGCGCCGCCCTTCATGCCGAAGACGGGGCCGAGGGACGGCTCCCGAAGTGCGGCGATGGTGGACTTCCCCAATCTGGCCAGGGCCTGGGCGAGTCCGATGGAGACGGTGGTTTTTCCCTCGCCGGCCGGCGTGGGGGTCATGGCCGAGACGAGGATCAGAGAGGCATCGGGGCGCCGTTGAAAACGGTGAATCGCTTCCAGCCTGACCTTGGCCTTGTAACGGCCGTAGCATTCCAGATCCTCTTCCGCAAGGCCGATGGATGCAGCAATGTCAGCAATGGGCTTCAGTACAGGCGCCGCCTTTTTATGGGAGTGTCGGGTCATGGGCCTACCTGCAGATCACTGCTTCAAACCGGATATCGATGTTGGATTCATCACCGATACGGTAGAGGTCGTTTTTTAGATCCAGAATCTTCACGGCCGGCGGCAGGGAGAAAAAACAGACCATCTGAAAGATGCTGGCGCCCGTGACCGGGTTATTGTCCACATTGGTGGAGATGTCGTCGATGTTGATGCCTCTGCCGTGCAGGGCCTTGCAGATCTGATGGATGATCCCCGGACGGTCGATGGAGGTGGCTATGAGCTTGTACGGGATGGACGGTGAGACCTCCCGCTGCAGCGGCGCCTTGGTCTTGCGGACGTAGACATCAATACCCGTCTTCTTGCGCAGACTGTCCAGGTCCGTGATGAGTCTTTCCACATTGTCGGTGCTCCCCGAGGTAAGGATGGTCATGCCGAACTCCCCCCCCAGGACACAGCCGCGGGACCGTTCGATGTTAATGCCCCGCGCCGTGAAAAATTCCGCTATCTGCTTTACCAGACCCGGGCTGTCCGGCCCCATGAATGAAAAAACGACATAGTATCTCATCGTCGACTCCGTAGTGTTTCCCTAGTGCAATTCCTCTCGAAATAACCATGCCTCCGGGGCACCGCCGAATGAACAAGATGTTGACTACTTCCTTATCCGTCCCGCGGACTAGTGTCAAGAGAATATTTCCGAAAGAAGTGCGGCCGGCACTTTCAACTGACACAGAATCTATTGCTGTCGCTGGATTCAGATACAGACCTTAAGGATGTGGTCCATATCCGTAAGCCCCATCATGACCTTCATGATGCCGTCCATCTTGAGGGTCCACATCCCTTCCTTAATGGCCAGATGCCGCAGTTCGAAGACGCCGCGCTTCTCCCTGACGGCCTCCTTGATCGCCGGGGTGGCAAGCATCATTTCGGTGATGGGTATCCGCCCCTTATAGCCGCTACCGCCGCACTGCTCGCACCCGTATTGAATCTTGAAGTCGGCATCCTCATACCGTGGAAGAACGGCATCCGCCTCATCGGAGTCATGACGGAAGTCAGCCACAATTTTTTCGTACACTTCGCGATCCGGACGCAGATTCTTTTTGCAGTTGGCACAAAGCCGCCTTGCCAGCCTCTGGGCAACGACTCCAAGCAGGGCGTCGGCAAAGTTGAACGGATCAATCCCCATTTCAATGAGACGGACAATGGTCTCAGAGGCGCTGTTGGTGTGGAGGGTACTGAATACGAGATGGCCGGTGAGGGACGCTTCGATTGCGATTTTAGCGGTTTCCATGTCCCGCATCTCGCCGACCATGATAACGTCCGGGTCTGCCCGGAGAAAAGAGCGGAGCGCCTCGGGGAAGGAAAATCCGATCTTGGGGCTGGCCTGCACCTGGCGCAGCCCGGGCTGGGTTATCTCCACAGGGTCTTCAATTGTCCATATCTTCCGGTTCGGGGTGTTAATGTGGCCAAGGGCGGAATGGAGGGTCGTGGTTTTTCCCGCACCGGTTGGACCGACACAGAGGATGAGTCCATAGGGCTTGTCAAGAATCAGCCTCAAGCGGTCAACGGTGTGGGGGAGAAATCCCAATTCGTTGAGAGGAAGTGGTTTAGAGGCAGAGAGAAGTCTCAACACAGCGTCTTCCTGGCCACCTACAGTTGGAACGATTTCGACTCGATATTCGAGTTTCCGTTGTTGAAAACGTATGAGAAACTTGCCACTCTGGGGGCGGCGCCGCTCGGATATATCGAGCCCCGAGATTATCTTGATTCTGGAGATGATGGAGCTTTTGAAGATGGAGGCAATCTTGTGGACCATCATGCACTCCCCGTCTATCCGGTAACGGACAAGAAGCGGGTTTTTCCCGGTACCGGGCTCAAAATGTATGTCGGAGGCTCCCCTCCGGTAGGCATCGATGAGTAGCCTGTTTATCAGCGCTATCACCTCGGAATCGGGCTCCCGAAAGATGTTTTCCTGTTCCTCTTCCTCAACGGTTACCCATTCCGCTTCGCCCTTCATCGATTCCAGAAAGGTACCGATGAATTCATCTTGCCGCTGGTAGTATTTGTCTATTGCGCATGATATTTGCCGGGCCGATGCGACCACCAGTTCTATCTGGAAATTGGTGATGAAACGAAGGTTGTCCCCGACTGTGGGATCGGTGGGGGTGGAGGTGGCAACCACCAGCCTGCGGCCGTCAAATTGAATGGGAAAAACCTGAAGGCGAACGACCACCCCCTCGGAGAGGGCTCCGAGGGCCTCCTCAGAGGGAATTATGGTATCCATGTCGACAAAACGGAGTCGGAACTTTTTTGCCAGGGCCGCAAGAAGCTGGTCCTCGGTGATGAGCCCCTGATTGATGAGTATCTCTCCTACCTTAAGTTTTTTCCCCTCCAGTTGGCTCTCATATACCTTCTCTACCTGTTCGCGGGTTACGAGACCAGCCTCGACGAGGATGTCTCCTATCCTGACATTTTGCGGTATCAGCGGACTTACGGAGATGTCCTCCAGGGTCTTTTCGATCTCCTTCTTGGTTATTTCGGTATCTTCTACCAGTAAATCTCCCATGCGCCGCTTGCGAAATTTCTGCTGTGTCTTGAGAGCATCCGTGAGGTGGTTTTCCGTGACAAGTCCATCTGCCTGCAAAATTTCTCCGATGCGGCGTTTCTGTCTGCGACTGCGGATGCCGTAGGACGTGAAGAATATGGTTCGGAATGATGCATTGCGGTCTTCGAGGAAGGAAAAGAATCCCTTTGAAGACTGTGTGTTGCAGATTGCGACACTGAAGCTCTCGCCGGTGGTTGTTTCAACTACCTCGTAGGTGGCGTTCTTTTCGATATTCACCTCTGGCGGAGCCGTGGCAAAACATATGTAGGAAACCTCATCGAGCGCAAACGACAGTTTCTGTCCGTTATTTTCAATTAAAATATGAATATCTACGTCTCTGCTGCCGAAAGGGCGTTCCAGAACACCCTCGATAGTCTGTCCCGATTTCAGCTGAATCACGATCTGATTTTTCACAAATATGACCTCGCTCATTTTGCTTTGAAGCCCGATTTTTTTATATTGCTAATGCTAAATACCGATATTCCGTGTGTAACGGTGACGAAGGGCAGACATCAGAAATAAAACAGCAAACACGTCGTTTCGACAACAATTAATCGCTAACAATAGTAAATCCCTTGGGCATGACTATTCAGTTTTTAAACCGGCAAGACGTTTTGCTCCCTCCACCCGGGTCCGTGTATCATTTTTGCGAAGCGAGAGATGCGTCGAGCACCTCACGGACTTTTTGTTTCAGGCTTTCAGGAGTAAACGGTTTTTCGATAAAAGCGATGCCGGGATTCAGCACACCGTGGAGGGCGATTATGTCATTGGAATAACCGGACATGAAAAGCACTTTCATTTCCCCATGGGTTTCCATCAATCGGCTGGCCATTTCCTTTCCGTTCATGACCGGCATGACAACATCTGTTAACAGAAGGCTGATAGGAATTTCAGTATTGCGGCAGAGGTCGAGGGCTTCGGTCGGAGTCGCGGCTTCGAGCACCGAATAGCCCGCGCCGCACAAAATGTTGAGAACCAGGTTTCTTACCACTGCGTCATCCTCTACGAGCAGAATTGTTTCAACACCGGTGAGCGGCTTTTTCTCCGAAGGGGTCATTGGCGCCTCACCAGTTTCATCCCGCACCAATGGGAAAAACAGCTTGAACAACGTTCCCTTCCCAATGGCGCTATCGACGATTATGTACCCTTCGCTTTGTCGGATGATTCCATAGACGGTTGCCAGGCCCAACCCTGTTCCTTTGCCTATTTCTTTGGTTGTGAAAAACGGCTCGAAGATATGAGACATGGTTTCCTCGTCCATGCCCGTTCCCGTATCACGGACTGACAGCATGACGTATTGTCCCGGTCGTATGATGTCTTCATTGCTTGTGATGCCTTCTTCAACGTGAGCATTTTCCGTTCCAAGGGTCATGGTGCCGCCGCTTGGCATGGCATCCCGTGCATTGACAACCAGGTTGACGATGACCTGTTCGATTTGCCCGGGATCGGCCAGAATCGTGCCGAGCGGATTCTCCAGGTTGGTAACCAACTCGATGTCTTCGCCAATCAACCGTCGCAGAATTTCAATGACGTCGGTTACGACGGTGTTGAGGTCAATGACTTTCGGTTGAAGCATCTGTTTGCGACTGAAAGCCAGCAATTGACCGGTCAGTGCCGTTGCCCGTTTGCCGGCCTTGCGGATCTCCTCAATTTCCTTGCGGTTCGACGAGTCACTCCCTAAACGGGCCAACAGCAGATCACTGTATCCGGAGATGACTGTGAGAAGATTGTTGAAATCGTGGGCAATTCCTCCCGCCAGACGGCCAACCGCTTCTATTTTTTGAAACTGCCGCATCTTATCGGCCATCTGCAATTCTCTGGCAACGTGCATGGCATTGTGGATGCTGATGCCGATGACAGGCGCTATGCCCGTCAGTAGGCTCAGGTCGCTCTGAACGAGAGTTTTCTTACTGTGCAAATTGTCGGTCGCCAGGATTCCTAGTGATTCTCCGTCACAAATGATGGGACAGCAGATGAATGATTTGGAGCCCAGTTTTTCAGCGACTGCCAGACTATGGGGAGAAAGATCGTCCTGAATTTGGGTGAAGTCGTTAATAAGAAATGATTTCTGTTCGCGAAATGATACAACGAAAATTCCCTTAGAATCCGGGTTATTGAGGCGGAATGCGGTTTGTTTAAGTAAATCCTGCTGTTCATTGGTATAACCGAACCCGCTGTAAAAAATCAGCTTGGTTTTTTCTGCATTAGCCAGGAGTATCATGCCCCTGTCATAATCAAGCCGCTTCTCCAGTATCTGGACGACCTCTCCAAGGATGCCGTCCAGATCCATTTTTTTACTGATAGCCTGGCCTATTTCATTAGTCAGAATCGCATTATTGTAATTAGCGTTCATTTGTTCCATGGTTCTTTTCGTGGCATTGCGCAGGTCGTCGAGCGTCTCCTGCAGTTCTTCACTTTTTCTTCTCTCTGTTACCACTGAAATTATCAAAAGGAGCACTGCAGCGGAGGGAACAATCCATTGTAGCGAGATCTGCGGCCATAGTATCAGGGCAGCCAAGCAGGTGAAACCCAGGAAAATGCCTGCCATGGTTTGCACGGCGCGCCATTGTTCGAAACGGCTTTTTTCCCACGAAACAAGATAACGGCACGACCTCCCGCCGCGGAAAATGCATTCCGGATGCTGGATGTCCGCAAAACCTGCGCCGAAAAATAAAGGCGCTGATTCAAGAATACCAATTCGATTTTCGCACTGATACGGTTTTTCCTCGATACCAGCGTGGGGTGTGACTGTTATCTCCACTTTGTTGCTGCCGACTCTCCGAGATTTGAATGAGGATGACCGTGTGAAATAACGGGAGGTTTTGCCGACTATACTGAAAACATTTGCGGGACCGAGCAATCCGAGGACATAGGGCCTGAGCATGCCAAGCGCATCCGGAGAGGCGGCATACCTGCCGGCCTGTCGTGCGATTTCCGGATTCCCGGTGAGATGAACAATCTTCTCATAAAAGCGGTCCGCCTGCTCCTGAGTGAACCAGTGTCCTTGATCAGCAACTTCATACGGCTTTATACAAGCATGTCGCAAAAGTTCGCCTTCATTGACATGAGGGTATTCTTTTCTCAACAGTTTAAGATAGATGTCAATGATCCTGCTGTTGTAGAGGGGCTGGCTATCCATACGGATTGCTCCGGGTCGGTATTTGAGGTACGGGGGCAGCAGAAGAGACTATAGGTCGTCCCGAAATTCTATATGGAGGCAAGTATAACAAATCCGGAATTGTCCGTGTAGAAACTTGCACGAAAAAAAACTATCCTGTTCACGAGCATTTCTTCTCCTCCTTCACTCATTGGTTCACCGATTACAGAAGCGGCTGCCGACGTTATGAAACAGGAGGATGAAAGGCCGGGGCATGGCGATTCGGCGCGTGATATGACGGAGCATGGCAACTCGCAGATGACCGCGTCATTATTTCGACTTTCCTGAGCTTCAGCATCGTGTTGACCTCCTTTTTCTCTGATTTCGAAGAGCAGTACCCTCTCACGGTAGTGGCTCATCCGGAGTCTCCGGATGGCCACTAATTCTAGCGCAAAACAGGCGTGTCGGTTCCATCATTTTGAAGTGAGCGGCACGTCGGCAATATCCAGTCACCCCGTTACTATGCCGGGACGAGAAATCTCGAGTTCCATTCAGTATTCCCCGCTGTCATAGGGAAGTTCCTTCTTCGTCCAGTCTCTGCACAGCTCGATAAGTTCCGAAAACCTGCTATAAGACAATAGTGATGTTTGACAGCGACAAGGCCATCAAAATCTCACAATCACTGTGATCCCGTCAGTTCTGGCAGGTCGCGACAAACTCCCCTTGTAGTGCATACGGGGGAAGATGGAAGGATCTCCCATGGAAACCTCGCAACCAAGCCACGGCCCTGTTCCATCCATATCCCTGCAGCGGGCATCGGCGGCACTCGCTTCGCTCTTTGTCGGAGACTCCCTGGCGATGCCGGTGCACTGGTTCTATGACACCGCCGATATCGAGCGCGCCTTCCCCGGCGGCATCAAGAGGCTCGAAGCTGCGCCGGAATTTCACCCTTCATCAATCATGTCGCTTCATTCCACCCGGCGTGGCGGTCGGTCGGGGCAGGACCGGAGTCTGCCCGACTCCCCGGAGATCATCGGTACCGTGCTCCTCAAAGGCCGGCAGCACCTGTGGGGCCAAGCCAACCGGCACTATCACCATGGGATGCAGGCGGGCGACAACACCCTCAACGCCCACTGCGCGCGAGTGCTGCTGCGCTCCATCATCGCCAACAACGGCTGCTACAGCCGCGACCACTTCCTGCAATCCTACATCGAGTTCATGACTGCCGATCCGCCCCGGCACCGGGACACCTACGCCGAATCATACCACCGCGGCTTCTTTGCCAACCTTGTCGCCGGAAAGCCCCCCCACCAGTGCGCCGCCCGTACCCATGACACCCCGTCCATGGGCGGACTGGTCACCATCGGCCCGCTGGCCATGAACGAACTGTTGCACGGCACTGCAATTGCCTCGGTGCAGGCGACCTGCCGGGAACATCTCTACCTTACCCATCCGGATGAAGCCCTCGGCCGTATTTGCGATGGGTATGTCGCTCTCATTGCCGGCCTGCTCTTGCGAAAGGCGGATGAATCCCCCGACCGGCATCTACTGGCGGCAGCCCAAACAACCATGGGTATTGATCTTGCGCGCCTGGTAGACCGCGCCCGGTCTGACCGGGAAATCGTCGGCGGCAGGTATTCCACCGCATGCTATATCGACGATTCCTGGCCCAGCCTGTTGTACCTGGCGTTCAAATACCGGAATGACCCCAAGGCGGCCCTGCTGGCCAACACCAACCTTGGTGGCGAAAACGCGCATCGCGGCGCGGTACTCGGGGGCATTGTCAGCCTCTCATCCGGCAGTACGGTCGAGGAGTGGTTCGGGCAACTCGTTGACTATCAGGCCATCCAATCGGAAAGAGCGGCCTGGCTTTCCCTCTTTCCCATGGCCAAGCCATGAGTTGGTCACACTTGTTTCAAAGGAATGCAGGTTTGCATCTTCATACCTCGATACGAAAATTCTGAGGGGAGAAGCCATGTCAGACATTGTCCTTGTTTTTCCGTACTTCGACACTCGTTCTCCCCTTTCGATGCTCTTCCATCCCTTGGGGATTGCCCAATTGACGGCCTTGTTGCGGCAGGAGAACATGGACGTCACGGTCATCGACTGTACGTTCCGGAAACGTGACGATGTCCTTGCCGAGATCGTGACGGCGCAGCCGCGGATTGTGGGAATTTATGCGATGGTATCAGTTTCGGACAACGCCCTTCTCCTTGCCGGAGAGCTTCGTCGGCAGCTGCCGGAAACCCTGCTGCTTTGCGGCGGCCCCCTGCCGACCCTCAGACCGCAGCAGTTTTGCGACCTTTTCCATCTGGTTCTTCGCGGTGAAGCCATTCATTCTTTGCCTCGCTTATGCAGGGATTTTCTCCAGCCCGGGACATCAGCGCTTGATCTCCGTGCTCTCCTGGGTGTTCCGGAGAACTATCCCGGCATCTACTGCCGGGAGCCCGGCAGCCATTCCATAATCCGGAGTGAGCAGCGCTCATCCGATGAAGACGAGTTGAACCGGCTTCCGATTCCCGACCGGCATGGGTACGATCATGGGCGTTACCAACGCTTCTGGATCGAGAGGGAAGGTTTCTCGTTGGCGGGGATCATGACTACGTATGGCTGTCCGTACCAGTGCGATTTCTGTTCGAAGCCGATTTTCGGCGACCGGTTCCGCCGTCGCGCCATGAATCGGATCTTCGAGGAGATACACGATATCAGAAAATGGGGATATAACGGTCTCTGGATCGCTGATGACGGTTTTACCCTGGACATTGATCATCTTCGCGCCTTCTGCAAGAGACTGATCCGGGAAGTACCGGATATGAAGTGGTTCTGCCTCTCTCGGGTGGATGCGATTAGCCGCCGGGATATGGACCTGATGCGGCAGTCCGGATGCCGGAAAGTCTACCTGGGGCTGGAGTCGGGCAGCAACGAGGTACTGCGGCTGATGAACAAGCAGACTACCGTCGAGATGGCAGAGAAGACGGTGGCGCTGTTCGCCCAAAGCGGAATAAAGAGCGCGGGTTTTTTCATGATCGGGTACCCCGGTGAATCGTATGCCTCGATCGAGACAACCTTTCAGTGGGCGCTTACCTTGCCCCTGGACGAAATCTCCTTCACCATACCCTATCCGTTGCCGGGTACCCGTTTTTTCGAAAAGGCGTTTCATGTCTGTAACGAGGCTGACTGGCGCTATGAAAATGAAAACCGCTTCGTGTATCGATCGGAATTTGATGAAGACTACCTGAGACAGCGGATTGCAGAGGTGTACGCCCGTTTCGAAGCCGGACGGAAGAGCAGATCAGTACGGCCGGATAAAGCCGGGGCATGATTCAGCGGCTGCCGGTTTCCGAAAAGCTGGCCCTGGTCCATGACCCGTCTCGGGGGGAGGGAAAGACCGCCGGAATGGCGAAGGGGCTCTTTCTCTGTTTTGACGATGAGGTGTATGCCGGGGAGTCTGCCGGATTCGGCTTGCCGGTCTGGAAAACCGCACGGCTGACCTTTTTCCCTTCTCTCGCAGCTGCTCGGTGGGTGGGGCGGAACGTCTTCGAAAAGGTCTATCGGCTGGATCGGGTGGTATGCTGGAAACTGTTCGGTCTCCGGACGCCGTGGATTTTTTCCGCTGTGCTCGAAAGGCTTACCCGACTTTACATGCAACAGCCCGGGCATCAGCATCTCCTGCTGAAGGTGCGCGACACATTACTCATGCTGCTGCGAATGGAAAGCGTCATGAGGCAGGGCAGCAACCAGGGCGAATGCCGTGTCTCCTATGAGGCAGGACCCGGGAAACTGGTGGTGTCGGTTGACGGACGATCGCTGCAGGGCAGCGGCGAGTTGATCCTGCTCAACGAGGCGGCAGGCCTTCCCTTCAGTCGATTGCGCATCGGCCGGCTCATCCTGGACGGGAACAACATACCTGCCTGGCGGCCCTGCCCCTTTTCAGCCGTCCTGGAGAATCCCGCTGCCGGAATCGGGTTCTCCATATCCCCGGGCTGCCGGCCGTTTCCGCGTAACTGGCGACTGGCGGGTGGGCGGGAAGTCGGCCGCGGGCTGAACTGGGCCGGGCTTGAACTGTCAGCTGAACCGCGGTTTTTCAGCTATGAAGTCCGCCTTTTGGTTGAAGCGCACGGTGAAACGGAAATCCAGGAACATCCATGATACAGGCGTCGCATCGTATGCGTCGCACCTACCATCGTGAAATGCAAAAAAATCCGGGTTTCCTTTTTCACCGCCAAACGCTTGACCACAAGCAGCCTTTCATAATCATGACATTATGGATCAGCAACGGCATCTTCCATTAATACAAAAGATTGAAGTCCTCGGTGATTATCTGTCCTTTCGGCACCCCGAGCGCCTGGAATTGCTTTATAAGGGCCCCTACCATGGGAGATGGTCCGCACAGGAAAATATTCCTTTCCCGTATCCCCCCGGCAACTCGACTGTCGATGTAGTGCGCTGATATGAGCCCCTGCCTGGATGACAGATAGAGTTCATAGTGGTGTCCTCGATCTTCTAACGATTTGAATCCCTTGAACTTGCTGAGAATGACCTCGTTCCTGATATCATTGTCGAAACTGGCTTGGTCGTGCGTTATGCATACGTAGAAGAGGGCGACACGGGGGCTTTTCCACGAGGTGATGCTTTCCGGGTGCAGTCTTTCCAGCCATTGCGGGGCTTCGGCCGGGGAAAGGCGTTCCTCTGAGTGGAGCGCTATGTGCCACATGCCGATGAAAGGTGTTATTCCTATGCCGCCGCCGATAAAGACGCAGTCGCGTTCCGCGGACAGGAAGCGGTCGCTGAAATGGCCATATGGACCGTAGACGGTCACCGAGTCACCTTTTTCAAGGAGATCGAGAGTGCGCGTGTGGTCACCCGATTTTTTTATTCCCAGCTTGAATCGGGATTCCAGGTTGTACCCGCACGCTATCGAATAGGGGTGCGGTTCAGGTGTGATTCCTCCCTTGTTGACCACGAGATAGACGAACTGGCTCGGTCTGAAGTCCATCTTCTTTTCCTCAGGCTCGAATGTTATCTCCAGTATCTCCCCTTGCCTGTCGATGCCGGCGACACGGTAGGGAAAGCGCGGCCCGAGAAAACGGTAGAGAAAGCGGATGTAGAGGAAGGATGCCGATGCGACGGCGAGCAGGCCGTAGATCCAGATTCCCAAAGCAGGGTAGGACGAAACATCCCGGTCCACAGAGACAATATGGACGATGATCACCAGGAGTACGAAACCGAACCATTCGTGGGTTTTTTTCCAGCGATGGTAGGGAATCCTTACCCAGAGCGTCACGGTTACCAGCGCCGCCATGAGGAGCAGTGCCGAGACCCCCAGATTGTGCCCGAAAACGTATCGGTCCCCCTCCGAGGGAAGAAACCACAACCTGCGCAGAAATCCGGGCAGACTGGGCAACCTGTCGAAGGCGAGAAAAACGGGGTGCGCCAGGATAACGTAGAATGACCATTTGCCCAGGCGTTTATGAATTTGATAGACCTTGTCCAAACCGCCGAAATACTCCTCTATCCATCGGAGTCTCGTGGAAAGGACGATGCACCAGCACATGAGAACCGTCGCCATGAGTGACGAGGCTTTCGCCGGATACTTCCAGGGGTTTTCAAACCAATCCTGGAAATACCATTTGCTCCCGATCCACAGGATAATCGTTATGCACACGGTGAGCAGCACCGGCCTGAAATTCTGGTGAGTTCTGGATGTGGTCAGCATTCTTCGACACCTCCCGGAGCGGGTAACTGTTCTTTCATTGATAACAGATTTACGTGACCTTATTCTGTTTCATGATACCACCACTTATTCCAGCCATCCTTGCACCACGGCTGCAAAACAGGTAACGACCGAACAGATGACGCCGCCCCAGACACTATCGACCAGCGCCATTTTCACGGGCCATTTTTCCAGAACGGAGAGATTGGTCATGTCATAGACGCCGTAGAGGGTGATGCCGTAGAGGAACCCCCAGAGGAGCCCGGAAACCGCGGGGCGAACAACGTTTCCAGGAAGGGGGCCCGGTATTCCAGACCGGTTCGTCGCAGCTGACGCTGAAGCTCAAGTCGCTGGTCTGGCAGGGCACGTCGAGGCGATGCATCAGCTTGATGAAATTGGGATAGGTCTCCTGGTTGAAGACGATGAATCCCGTGTCCAGCGCGTAGCGCGTGCCCTTCGCGGTTGCCTCGATGGTGTTGGTATGGCCGCCGATATAGTCGTTGGCTTCATACACCGTCACCTCGTGCTCTCCGCACAGCAGGTAGGCCGTGAGCATCCCGAAATGCCGCCGCCGATAACCGCGATTTTCATGGAGCTTCCCCTCACCATTCCCTGCCTGCCTGGCCGACCCTGGTCGTCAGGACGGCGCGGTTTCCGTCCCCTACCAGCATATCCGCATCTCGCCGCACTGCAATCGGTCTCCGGCATTTCACGGTTCCGAAATCGAGCAGGTCGCAGGACTCCCGCAGGGAAACGAATCGTGACACAAGAAAACCCCGGGAAACCAGCCTCGCCACGGGGTTTAGCAACCAGATTCAGTGTGCCTCAAACAAAAGGAGGCCGAAAAAAATTTTCCCTCTCCTTTTCCAAAATCAGAATCTTCATACAAGAAGCGTCTTTTCTGTAACTGCTTGATTGCCTTTCAGATGTATGGTGACGACACGAGCCATCCTCCCGACGTCTCATGCCTCTGCAGCGCCTTTTCAGACCTTCATGCCGGGGCGTGACAGGCAGGCGCATGACAGACAGGCGCGTGGCATGAGGGCGAATGGCAGGCAGGGCCGTGGCAGCCGGCCGACGCAAGCTTTCGAGCTTCAACTTTTCTGATCTTCAGCATCGGAGTAACCTCCTTTCACCCTGGTTCGGGCAAAGGTGCTTTTCGGAAGACTCCCGAGAGAGGTCCGTGAGTTACATCCCACCGGTCACCGGGGAGAAAGCGATCTGGTCGCCGTCCTTGAACACGGTATTCGCTTCGACTTCCTTGCTATTCACGAACATAATCTTGATTTCGTCCGCGGGAAGCGAGAGCTTGTCTACCAGACCTTTCACAGTCGTTCCTTCGGGGATGACATGCTCCTTTGCTCCGTGGTAATCGCAGACATCCGCCTTGACGAGGGTTGAAAAGCATTTAACCTTGACTTTCATGTTCTCCTCCCTATCGTGCTCGACGCTTCTCTTTCATTAAGTTTAGAAGAACACGAAATTCTGTCAAGACCTTGACGGCAGGGCTTCATTGAACGACTGCCAGCACACAACAAACCGTGCAGAAGCAACCCCGGCCAAGGGCGGCGAAACGCGACGGCCGGCAGCGCTCGTCATGGCTGAAAGTGGAATTCGGTCACATTCTGGAAGCGGCTGACCAGGTAGAGGCTGCTCACCGCCACTCCGACCAGGGCACAGCTCGGGGAGGATACGAACTCCCGCAGGTGGGGATGCTTGCCTAGGTAGAGCCCCTCGGCATCGGCCCTCGCCTCTCCGGTAAGCTCCCGGCTGTCGCCGAGAACGGTCACCGCAACCGCGGAGGTGAAGTCGTCGACGCGGTTGGTGCGGTTGTCCACCAGGAGAGCAACGCGGCTGTTGGAACGGATGTTGGCGTATTTCCTGGTGTCGCGGGTGGTTGCGAAAAACAGCCGGCGCAGGTCTGAGCTCGAGGCGAAGGCCACCAGACTGGCGTAGGGACGGCTGTCGCTGTCGGTGGAGAGAACCGCCAGGGGCTGGGTTGCGAACAGATCGCGCAGCTGGTTCGTAAGGTCGTCTGGATGGCACACGGGAGCTCCTCGGTGGTCATTTTCCGCGATCCGTAGGAGATCGCGCTTCATGCGTGCATATACGGGTTCCCTGCAGGCCGGATTCCGAGCAGGCCCGGGGAAGTAATGGCTTCCATTCTAGCAGAGAGGTGCTTGCATGCAATGCACCGGCTTTTTCGGGAGGGTGCCTGCGGGAAGAAAAGGTTCTGCTATACTGTTGCAAGCATGGGACCGGAATGAAATCGTACTGTCCGGCAATCGTGGATGCGTCCTCCCGGACCATCCGCTCCGGACAGCGAATCGAAGCGGCGGAGCCGCGGCTGGTCGGGAAATTCATGATGACGCCAATCATTCGAGAGGTATTGGCGATGGGAATTCTGGCGATCCTG
>CALABV010000030.1 GCA_937886325.1 uncultured Geobacter sp. | reverse complement strand
GTGCTCTTCACCGGCGGGGTCAAGACCTGGTCCATGGTCAACGCCTTGCGGGAGCTGGGGGTGGAGGTCCTGGCCGCGGGCACCCAGAATTCCACCCTGGAAGACTTCTACCGAATGAAGGCCCTCATGCACGAGGATGCGAAAATCATCGAAGACACCTCCACCGCCGGACTTCTGGGTATCATGCGGGAAAAAATGCCCGATCTGATCGTGGCGGGCGGCAAGACCAAGTTCCTGGCCCTGAAGACCAAAACCCCGTTTCTGGACATCAACCACGGCCGCTCCCATCCCTACGCGGGGTACGAGGGAATGGTGGCCTTTGCGAAACAGCTGGACCTTACTGTCAACAACCCCATCTGGCCGGCCCTCAATGCCCCGGCGCCCTGGGAGAAGTCGGCCGCGGCGCTGGAGGTGGAAGCGGCATTGGCCACGGCTCACGGAGAACGGTTCTTCAGCGAAGACCTGTCCGCATCGCGGGTCAAGGTTCCGACCAAGCCGGCAACGGTCAACCCCCAGAAGAATTCGCCGGCACTCGGCGCAACCCTTGCGTTCCTGGGCATCGACCGCATGCTCGCCCTGCTGCACGGCGCCCAGGGGTGCTCCACCTTCATCCGCCTCCAGCTGTCGCGGCACTTCAAGGAATCCATCGCGCTCAACTCCACGGCCATGAGCGAGGACACCGCAATCTTCGGCGGATGGGAGAACCTGAAAAAGGGAATCGGCCGGGTCATCGAAAAGTTCAGTCCCGGCGTGGTGGGGGTGATGACCTCCGGCCTCACCGAGACCATGGGAGACGACGTGCGCAGCGCCGTCAGCCAGTTCCGCGAAGAGCATCCCGAGTATGCGACAGTGCCCGTCATCTGGGCCTCGACGCCCGACTACTGCGGCTCGCTCCAGGAGGGCTATGCGGCGGCGGTGGAAGCGATCCTGACCACAGTGCCGGAGGGAGGCGGGATCGTCCCCGGCCAGGTAGCCCTGCTGCCCGGATGCCATCTCACCCCGGCGGATGTGGAGGAACTCAAGGAGATCATCGAGTCGTTCGGCCTGGCCTGCCTTGCCGTGCCCGACATCTCCACGGCCCTGGACGGACACATCGACGCCGAGGTTTCGTCCCTCTCCACCGGCGGGATCGGCATCGACGACATCCGCCGCGCCGGGCGCAGTTGCGCCGTCATCTACGTGGGCGACTCCCTGGCCAGGGCGGGCGGCATCCTGCGGGAACGCTTCGGCATCCCGTCCTACGGCTTCACCTCCGTGACCGGCCTGGCAGAGACGGACCGGCTCATGGCCGCCCTCTCCGTCATCAGCGGCAAACCTGTTCCCGAGAAGCTGCGTCGCCAGAGGAGCAGGCTCATGGACGCCATGGTGGACTGCCACTACCAGTTCGGAGGAAAGAAGGTGGCTCTGGCCCTTGAGGCGGACAACCTGAAAACCCTGGCCCCGTTTCTCCACGGCATGGGGTGCGACATCCAGGCCGCCCTGTCGGCCACCCGGACCCGCGGCCTGGACGTGCTGCCATGCGGGAACGTGTACGTGGGCGACCTGGAGGACCTGGAAACGGCCGCCATCGGCGCCGATCTGCTGGTGGCCAACTCAAACGGACGGCAGGCAGCGGCAAGGCTGAATATCGGCGCCCACCTGCGGGCAGGACTGCCTGTCTTCGACCGCCTCGGCGCCCACCAGAAGATGTGGATGGGCTACCGGGGCGCCATGAACCTTGTTTTCGAGACGGCCAACCTGTTCCAGGCCAATGCAAAAGAAGCGCAGAAACTGGCGCATAATTAAGGTAGTGCCACCGTTGTCCGGGCCGGGGTGGAACTTCCCCGAAGCCTCTCGTAATCGGTCACCATCCTTTGCACGGGAATACGGCGTGCCTGCTTCCGGCGTTTTCCCTCGATCCGCCTTCCGGCATGGAAGCCGTACGAGAGGCTCCGTGAAAGCCCCACCCCGGCCCCAGCCGATGCCGACCGATGAAAAAGGAAAAACTCACCATATTCTTCAGAAAGGAAACGCCATGAAAGTTGCCTTTACCAGCAGTACCGGCGAACGGATCGACCAGCATTTCGGCCAGTGTCAAAGCTTCCACGTCTGGGAAATAGGGCCGGAAACGGCACAACCGTTGACCACGGTCAACGCAGTCACCACCGCGGAAGACGAAGAGGACCGCATCACCGCCCGCGCCAACGCCATCAGCGGCTGCGCCATCGTCTACACGGTGCAGATCGGCGGGCCCGCGGCAGCCAAGCTTGTAGCCCGGAAGATCCATCCCATGAAAACGAATACTGAAATAGAGGTGTCCGAGGTCATCGGCAAACTGCAGCAGGTGCTGCGGGGAAATCCTCCTCCTTGGCTCAGAAAGGCCATGAATGCCGCAACGCGCGGATCATTCACGGATGAGGAGTAGGAAAGAAAACAACCGACGAGCGAACCATCTCACACTCATCCGCCCCTTCGTGGCGCCTTCTCCCTCAGGAAGAAGGGATACGGCCGATTGCCCTCTCCATGAAGGAGAGGGCGGCCGACGGCCGAGTGAGGGGAAATACCAACCAAAAACAACGGAGGAATACGAACATGGGGTACATTACCGGAACACGCAGAAACATGACCGAATATACGCCGCAATTCGTCATGAGCATCGACGAGGAGACCTGCATCGGCTGCGGCCGCTGCTTCAAGGTCTGCGCCCACGAAGTCCTGGCCTTCGAGGAAGTGGACGAGGACGATTCCGCCAAGATGTTCATGAAGGTCGACAACCCCGGCAACTGCATCGGCTGCCAGGCGTGCGGCAGGACCTGCGCCAAGAAGTGCTTCACCTTTGAGCCGGTCATGATGTAATTCCACGGGGGCGCGGCGCGCCGCGCCCCCCAGGAGGGATGCTACGATGTTATTCGCGGTTGCTTCAAAGGACGGCAGGGACATCAACCAGCACTTCGGCCATGCGGAACGTTTTCTCATCTTCGAGGTGAGCGGGACTGACGTCGAGTTGGTGGGCGAAAAGGCGATCGAACGCTACTGCAGCTACGACGAGGAGCACCCGCTGCGCGGCCACCTGCTGCGGGCCATTGCCGAGGCGCTCGACGGCTGCGCGGCCATTGTCTGCGCCCGGATCGGCCCCGCGCCCCAAGAGGAGATGTCCCGCCTGGGATTCGAGGTCTACTGCGCCTCCGGCGAGATAAGGCCGACGCTGCTGGAACTGGCGCGGCTGCTCTGAATCATGATTCCAGCAAGGCGGTGATCCATGTCCGGACAAGGCTTCAATCTCTGCAATCTCCCGCCGTGGGTCATCGCCTCGCGGCACTTCAACGAGCACCCGCAACCGCTTGAGATCCAGGGGGTGCGACAGGCCAACCGCTTCCTGTTCGACAGGCTTGACGATATTTCCCATTCCCATGAACGGGCCCAGGTCTTCCACGACTACATGTCGGTTAAATTCCAGCTCCACCACTGGCAGAGTCACACCGTCACCGCCCGCAGGAGCATCAAGAACAGCTATCTCCGCTTTCTGCGCGGCTGGATGATGGATTCCAATTCGGTGGAAGGCGCGGTCCTCAAGGGGTGGGTGGAGAGCCGCATGGGACTCCACCCCACCTTCCACAAGCTGCGCATCCCCTGCATCCACGGCGAAGAATACATGGTCTTTGCCCTGGATCGCACGCGGGGAAGCGCCCGTACGAACGCCATCAACTCCCAGTTGGACCTTCTCTATGAATACTGCCAGTACGAACTGACAAAAACCGCGCCGGCCGACAGGTGTCTCACCCTGTTCCGCGGCACCAACGACGCGAACGACTACGAGACCATCGAGACGCTCGGCAAGCGGGAACGGATCGTGCGCCTCAACAACCTGGTCTCGTTTACCGCCGACGAGGAGCGGGCCTGGGAGTTCGGCGACACGGTGTGGGAGATCCGGGCGCCGCTGTCCAAGGTTTTCTTCTTCGGCGCCCTGCTTCCCACGAGCATCATGAAGTGCGAAGGGGAGTTCCTGGTCATCGGCGGGGAATACCGGGTGCGCAGGGTGATGTGCACGCTGTAAAGGCAGGTGGAAGGATCAAGAGTGAAAAGTGAAAAGTGAAGAGAGAAGGGAAATGTATGTAACCAAAACATCCCGGTTTTTTCGCGCTTCAGCCTTCAGTCTTCAGTCTTCAGCCTATTCACCTGCTTTCCCAAGGGCGACAAATCGACCAGTTTTCCCGAAATCTCGATGATCTCGCGTACGACAACCCGGTCAAGCTTTTTCAACCATCGGGAAGGCAGCCTCTCCATACCGTAGAAGGCCCCTGCCAGTCCGCCGATGATTGCTCCGGTCGTATCGGCGTCCCCCCCCTGGTTCACCGTGGCCACAACGCAATCCTCAAAATCGCGGCCGCGAAAGAAATGGTGACATACCGTCTGGAATGTATCCACCACGTAACCGGTGGCCAGCCCGCGATAGGGTTCGAAGGAATAGGTGGGGTAGTCACGGATGAGGGTGTCTACCTCCCGCCGCAGACGCGCCTTGGAGCGTCCGCTCACGGCCAGGTGCACCATGCGCCCATAGCAGCGGCATGCAGCGTCGGACAGGGGGTGATTGTGCGTCAGATGCGCCTGTTCCACGGCGCAGCAGTCCAGCCGTTCGCTGTCCCCGAGCGTGGCCAGGGCAACGGGCGCCATGCGCATAAGCGCTCCGTTTCCGCCGTCCCACTGGTTGGGAGGAGCCTCCAGTTTCCCGGTAAGCATGTAGTTTCTGATGCCCCGGCGGCAGGTATCACCCACGTCGATGGGCCGGGTCTTGAGCCAGTCGACGAACTGCCCTGCGATGGCTGCCAGGTCCCAGGCGCCGCACCGGGAAACGGCGCGGGCGATGCAGAGTGCCATCTCCGTATCGTCGGTCACCTGCCCCGGCTTGAGCCGCAGCCACCCTCCCCCAACCATCTCCCGCAGCACCCCGTACCTGGCCTTGATCTCTCCGGAGGTCATGAACTCAACGGGGGCTCCCAGGGCGTCCCCAAGGGCGAACCCCAGAAAGGACGCAACCGCCCGGGAACGGATCTCCTCCATTTCAGCCGTGTTCGTCGTGAGTGAATCGCCTTTCATCATGACATGCCTCCCGTATGCCCGAAGGCCGTTCAGATACCATGCCAGAGGGCATGTCCCGTCCTGAAGCGCCGTGAAACACGGATCCGGGCGTATCCGACGGTACGGAGGACGGACGCATCGTCCTTCCTCGCGGCACCTCCGCCCACTTTTTAATCACCAACCGAATCGACCAGACCGGTGCCAGGCACGCAAACGCTCGCGAAGACTTGGAAATAGCGCGATTAACAAAAGCCTTTCCATTTCAGGCACGATTCCTGATAGGGAGACGTCACGAAACGGATACAAAGAGGTATTCACAAGAATCGGCATCGTGACCCGCTACGGCCTGCCCGTATCGGACCGATCCGCATCGGCAAAGGGGCCGGCGTTCAGACGCCGGCCCCTTTTTTCATCTTTACAACAAGGCGAAAACAAAGGAGGAAACCATGGCAACTTCATGTTCCGGCAGGAAAAACATTCAGGGCCACCCCTGTTTCGGAGGCAATCATCACGGGAACGGACGCATGCACCTGGCCGTAGCGCCCCGCTGCAACATCAAGTGCGGATACTGCACCCGACTTCACGACTGCGCCAACGAATCGCGGCCGGGCGTCACCAGCCGACTCCTGACCCCCCTGGAGGCCCTGGAAAAAGTTCGTGAGGTAATGGCAAGCGATCTTCTCGGCCCGATTATCAAGGTGATCGGCATTGCCGGCCCCGGCGACCCGCTGGCCAACGAGGAAACATTCACGACCTTTCGCATGATCGGGGAGGAATTTCCCCTTCTCATCAAATGCATGAGCACCAACGGTCTGCTGCTGCCGGAGACGATCGATGAACTGGAGGCGCTTGGACTGCACAGTCTGACCGTAACCATCAACACCCTTGATCCGGTAATCGGCGCACGCATTTACAGCCATGTCCGCTACCACGGAAAACAGTACCGCGGAGAGGAAGCGGCCCGCATCCTGATCGCGAATCAACTGGAAGGTCTGCGCCGGGCCGCACGGTACGGGATGACCATCAAGGTGAACACGGTGTATATCCCCGGAGTCAATGAGGTGCAGATACCGCTGATCGCCGAAAAGGTGAAGGAGCTGGGCGCATCAGTCATGAACGTGATGCCGCTCATCCCGCAGGCGGATTTCGCCGGCGCGGCCCCCCCGACAGCGGAAGAGATTGCCGCGGTTCAGTCCGCAAACGAGAAGATAATCGGCCAGTTTCGGCACTGCCGGCAGTGCCGGGCGGACGCCGTCGGCGCCATCGACAGGTAAAAACTGCCCCCGCGGGCCGGTTTTGGGGCTGCCTGAGGCAGGCGTTCCATACCTCTTGTAATTACGCCGTCAAAATGCTACGTATACAAAAAGCTGATGTAGAAATCTCTATGGGAGAGACGGCAATGAGATATTGTGAGAAAAGACGGGCGGATGCCCTTGACGATCAGGCGTTGCATGCTCCCTACTCACTGGAACACGCAATCGGAAACACCCCGCTGGTCGAACTGACCAGTCTTAACAATAACCCCGCGGTACGGATCCTCGCAAAACTGGAAGGAAACAACCCCGGCGGTTCGGTAAAAGACCGACCCGCCTACTACATGATTGCCAAGGCCGAGGAATCGGGCGAACTGACGCGTGACAAGGTCATCCTGGAAGCGACCTCCGGCAACACCGGCATAGCCCTCGCCATGATCGGCGCGGCGCGGAAGTACCGCGTCAAACTCGCCATGCCGGGCTGCGTCAGCCTGGAACGCCGCAGGATCCTGGAGGCCTACGGCGCCGAGGTCGTTCTCTCCCCTGCCCAGGAAGCGACGGACGGTGCCATCCGGCTCGCGCACCGGATACTGGAGGAGAACCCGGGCGAGTATTACATGCCCAACCAGTACGCCAACGAAAACAACGTGCTGTCCCATTACGAAACCACCGGTCCGGAGATCTACAACCAGACCGACGGCGACATCGACCTGTTCATCGCCGGCATGGGAACCGGCGGCACCCTTATGGGGACCGGCCGCTACCTGAAAGAAAAGGACGACCGGATCCGTATCATCGGCGTCGAACCGCGCGTCGGCCACAAGATTCAAGGCCTGAAAAACATGAAGGAAGCGATCGTGCCGAAGATCTACCGGCCGGAACAGCTGGACGAAAAGATTACCATCGAGGATGAGGATGCCTTCGAAACAGCCCGCCTCCTCGCCATCCGCGAAGGGCTTTTCGTGGGAATGTCCGGCGGGGCTGCCATAGCCGCCGCGCTCCGCATGGCGGAAACCCTCGACTCTGGAACCATCGTCACGGTTCTGCCGGACCGGGGCGACCGCTACCTGAGCACAACGCTCTTCCGGTCGGTCTGCGCCTGCTGCCCGCCGTAACCATCCCCATCCGGAACATTCGAAAGAACAGATGAAAGCATGTATCAACGGGATTTCCCTTGCCTACGGGGATGTGGGGAGAGGTTCGGCCGTTGTCCTGATTCACGGATTTCCCCTGTGCCGGGGCATGTGGAAACTCCAGGAAGAAGCCCTCTCCACGGCCGGTTTCCGGCTCATCACGCCGGACCTGCGGGGCTTCGGCGAGAGCGACGCGCCGGGTGGCGCCTATTCCATGTCACTGTTCGCCGATGACATCGTGGCGCTCCTGGATCACCTTGGTATCGAGAAGGCCGTGATCGGCGGCATGTCCATGGGCGGGTACGTCCTCCTGAACCTTCTGGAGCGCTATCCGGAGCGTGCATCGGCGGCGTGCTTCATCGCGACCCGGTGCACCGCCGATGATGAAGACGTGAGGGAGGTGCGTCTCGCGCTCCTGGAGAGGACGAGAGAACTCGGCCTGCCTTCCGTGGCGGAGTTGTTCAGCACCCGCATCTTCTCCGGCGAAGCCGCCGGAAAACGTGACCTGCGCCGGAACATGTACAGCTGGATGAGCTGTGCGGATATGGCCGGTGTCGAGGGCACGCTCCATGCTTTGATGGACAGGAAAGACTATACCCCCTTTTTGGAAAGATTCACCCTTCCATGCCTGGTAATCGGAGCCGACCAGGACAGCGCCGTTCCCATCGAAGACCTCCGCGCTCTCGGGGAGGGGCTCTCCGACAGTGAGCTCTGCATCATCCCCGGCGCCGGGCACATGGTGAACGTGGAGCAGCCCGACGCGTTCAACAAATGCCTGCTCCGTTTTCTGCGTCGCGTGGGAGACGTCTGAACCTGAACACAACTCAGCAGGAAAGGATAAACGAATGCAGGAAACCCATCCCGACAAGGACAGGAAAAAGAATCATCGCCCCGGCTGGATGAGGGTGGCCGACATCACCTTGCGCACTGCCCACATTGCGGTGGCGGGAACCCTGTTCGGCGGATTCATGCTCCACGTCCCATTCGGACAGATGCACATGTGGCACGGCCTCACCATCCTGACCGGCTGCGGGCTGCTGGCGCTCGAACTCCTCCACGGCCTGAACTGGCCCCATCAGGGGCGGGGAGTCTTCGGCATCGTCCACATCGGTCTTTCGGGATTCATCCATCTCCGCCCGGATCTGGTGATTCCTCTCCTCTGGATCATTCTGGTCTCCGGCGGCGTGGGGAGCCACCTGCCGAAAAGGTACCGACACTGGTCGGTTCTCTATCGGCGGGAAGTCGATTGATGAACAGTAAAGCGGCAGTTGGAGTCGTCCGAAGAGAACGACTTCGGCCTGATTCGTTGTTGCTCTTGGCGAAATGGATCGTCAACAGCCGATATTGTCCGAACCCGCGGGGTGAGATTATCGGCTGTAGCGAAATGAGTTTAGAGCAGAAGAACCAGGCCGTTCGGAGAGAACGAAGGACGACTCCAGCTGCCGAATCCAGGATGACTGTACTTTCGCGCACGGCCATTGTCGCGGTACTGCTCGCTGCCCTGGTCCTGCTGCCTGTCTTTTCCGCGGCCGATGCGAGCGAGGTGTGTCAGCCCCTGTACGCGGTCGCCACATCCTCCGCGCCGGTCCTGAACACCCCCGACTTCCGGTCGGTCTTCGGCGGAAAGGACGGGAAGACACTGGCCACCGACCCCTGCGGCCAGATCCGGGAGCTGGAGTTTATCGCTCTCCCCGGCACGTCCTTCCGCATCAAAGCGGTACTGAGCGGCCCGGAATCTACCGTCTACAGCGTCGTCACTGACGACTACCCCTACCCCGCCGCTACCGGTTACTACATCGACGGCCGCTTTGTAACCGTATCCGCAAACCCTTCGCCCCCCCGATCTCGAATACTCCCCGACCGTGAAACGATCCTTGCCCGACTGGCTTCCGCCAAGGGAGCCGCCTACGTGTGGGGAGGCAATCGTCGCGAAGGGGTCACGGACATGCTCACCTGCTTCCCTCCCCCGCCCGAAAAGCCACTCGACATTCTCACCCGCGACCGATGGACCCTGCGCGGCCTTGACTGCTCGGGGCTCCTCTACGAAGCCACGGACGGCTACACCCCGAGAAACACCTCCACCCTGGTGGAGTACGGCGATCCCGTCTCCATCGCGGGCCTGGACGGTGAAGGGATAGCGAACCGGGTGCGCCCCCTGGATCTGATCGTCTGGAAGGGGCACGTCATGATCGTGTACGACAGGGAGAGGATTATCGAAAGCCGGCTGGATTGCGAGGGGAAAAAGGGTGGGGTTGCGTTCCGGGGCCTGCGGGAAACGCTGCGGGAGCTTCTCGGAACGAGAAGCCCCCTGGATTCATGGACGGACGGGAAGGTGAACGGCGCAAAGTGGTTCGTCATCAGACGATGGTACCCCGCCGAAGGGGCGGCTCCGGCCCCTCAATGATTTTCGAAGGGTGCACGAAATCCTGAAACCGGGGGATGTTCTCCTGTTACCAGGTCATGCACGCGGCATTCAGGATCCCGGCCGCGGTGGAGAAAACGGCGACAACGATTGCCGGTCCCATGCGGTCTTCGGCGATATCCCTGACCAGTCCCGAAAGGAATGCCTTGAGAACCAGGAAGACTATCACCTGTACCACAAGGGCCACCACGGCCCAGAGGACCATGTCCAGGAAGCTTACGCTGTGGGAGATGGCGCTGGCCAGCGGCAGCACGAAACCTATCACCGCCCCGCCGAAACTCACGGCCGGCGCGGTCTTCCCCTCCTTGACCAGACCCAGCTCCGCATAGGGCGTCACCCGCAGGTAGACGACGCAGAAGAGAACGAGCAGGACCGCCGACGCGGCGAAATAGCCGAAGAAAGCACCGAGACCCGAAAACGATTCCACAATGGTTAATTCCATTTATCCCTCCTCGAAGAAATGTGGCACAAACCTGCTGGCATTGGTTGTAATGGGGCCGGCATCCTCCCGTATCCCGATCCCCGCGGCCGTGCCGTCGATGACCCAGGAGCCGATGACCGCATGGTTGCCGTCGAAACGGGGAAGGGGCGCATAGGCCTGATAGATCCACCCCTCCTCCCCATAAGTGCCCGGGTTCTCGACGGTCACGCCCCCCGCGCAGATGGTCACGTTCCCGCCTTCCCGTGACAGGAGCGGCTTTCTCACGAAATCGCCGGTTACTCCCTCCCGTTCGAAGGAGGCGGGAAGCAGAAAGGGGTGTCCGGGAAAGAGCTCCCACAGCAGCGGAAGGATCCCCTTGTTGCTGAGGATCATCTTCCAGGCCGGCTCCAGCATCCGGGGACGGGAAAGCAGGAGATTGGAGCCGAACTCGTCCAGAATCATCCACTCCCAGGGATAGAGCTTGAACAGACCCTGAATGGGCGATTCCTCAAGGTCGACGAAGCAGCGACGGGAACGGTCCCATCCGATCTCGTCGACGTAAAGAAACCGCGCATCCACTCCGGCCTGCATCGCGGTGTCCATGAGGTACTCCACGTTCCCCAAGTCCTCGTCGCTCTCCCTGACGCAGGAGAAGTAGACAGGGGAGGCCCGGAAGTCCGGCCGGCGCTTCCAGAATTCGATGAGCTTTTCGTGGATGGAATTGAACTGGTCGGCGCGGGGAAACACGTCCTTCAGCCAGAACCACTGGATTACGCTCGCCTCCAGGAGCGCTGTTGGCGTATCGGCGTTGTATTCCAGAAGCTTCGGCGGGCCGATGCCGTCATAGACCAGGTCGAACCGGCCGTAGAGTGAGGGTTCCGAAGCCTCCCACGAACGGGTCACCAGCGGGACGAATTCCCGGGGAATGCGGAGGCGATCGAACAGGTCCCGTCGGACAACCTCCTGCACCGCTGCCAGGCTCAGCCGCTGGAGCTCCACGGTGGCGTCATCCAGCGCATCGATCTCTCGGCTGGTGAAGCGGTAGCAGGCGGATTCGTCCCAGTAGAGGTTCCCCTCGATGGTGTGGTACGACATCCCCTGCGACTCCACGCGTCGGCGCCAGTCCTCACGCGGCTGCACGGACATCCTCTCCATGCCTACCCCCCGAATGACGAGTGGAACCCCCCGGATTTTCCGAAGCCGCCGCGGGAGACCGAAACCGAGCTGATGGAGCGGGTTCCGTGATACCCGCTTCCTCTCCAGCGGGGACCGTACCAGTAGCCGGTATGGTAGTGGGTGCTGCCGCGGGGCGCCTCCTCGCACCCCTTGCCTTCGCCCCAGTCATCGATACAGTCCTGCCTGGTGCGGTAGACGCTTCGCTTGCCGTCATCGCCGCACGCCGAGAGCGCCACCAGTCCGACCAGCACCAGGGTTATCTGGAGAGTGGATCTCCTGCGCATCATGCCGCTCCTTTCCCCGTTGATAGCAAATAGTGTTTACACTGAAAGTACCGCGAGTCGGGAGGGGCCCACGGTGATCACCCGTTCCCCTTCGCTCACCTGAAAATCCTGTTGCGGGTTGATCCTGACCCCATCGGCTCGGCTCACCCCCAGCGCCAGGTGTCCGCGGCCGCGGCACGCGTCCGCGACCGCAGAGAACGGGGCGGGAGAGCCCTGGAACGGAACGAAGTAGAATTGCTGCCCTTTCCGGGAACTGAGCAGGTCGTCCAGCACTTCCTGAACCCCGGGATTCAGCAGCTCCTGACTCATGAAATTGGCCCCGAAACGCGAGGTGCAGACGATCCGGTCGCATCCCGCCTTGCGGAGCAGTTCCTCCGTTGCGGGGTCCATACATTCGACAACGGTGTTCACCTTCCTGCTCCGGCCTTCGATGGCAAGCGTGATGGAGATGTTCAGATTGTCGGAGGCGGGATCTCCCGGCTTCTTGCTCAGGATGACAGCATGGGTCGCCTCGTCGATGGACGCCCTTTTCAGGGTCTCATCCCGGGTGGGGTTCCCCTTGACGAAATGTACATGCAGTTTCTGCAGCTCCGCCGGGAGTTCGGCAAGGTCATCGTCGATAAGGACCACCTGCCGTTCCCTGCCGAAGCAGGAATCGAGCCGCAATTCCTCGATGACCCTTTCGATCATCGTGACGCCGGGAAAGTTGAATATCACCAGGTGATCTTTCAGAGAGAACGTCATCATACCCTTCAACTCCTTCGATTTTTCCGTGACCAGGGCCGCCGCGATCATTGACAGGGCGTACCCCAGCAGACCGATGCCGAAAAACATCACCGGCCATCCCACCAGGAACCTCCCGGCCGAGGTCTTCGGGAAGAAATCGCCGTACCCCACGGTGGTCATGGTTACGAGGGTGTACCAGAGGCCGTCGGTCCAGGACAGGTCCGGATTCTCGGAGAGCTCGAAATAGAGAAACCCGGTGGTCCCGTAGGCGAGCATCGCCGCCAGAAGGACGGCAACCCTGATGGCCGAACTGGGATTGAAAATAATTGCGTGTTTGAAATAGCGGATAAGCTGGATGATCATTGTGCCTGCCCCTGCCATTCCTCGATCAGGGCAATGGCGCGCCTCTTGACTTCAGGGTCTCCCCAGAGCCCCTTCTTCCCCGCCCGGGCCAGTTCCTGTTCATGGAGATAGATGGACATGGTAGGGAACGGATAGACCGGGTAGACGAGCACCAGACCTCCCCGGATCAGTTCCAGTCCGAGGTCCTTGTCGTTCACGAACAGGGTGGCAAGATACCTTCCCCGCGAGTCTTTCGGGTTGCTGTTGAGCATGATGCGGACCGGCCGGCCCGCCATACTGCGCTCAAGCCCGAGGATGGAGGCCTTGCCGAAGACTGAGACCGGGTCCTTCGCCACCTTCGACTCCAGGGCCTTTATGCCCAGGATTCGAACCGTGGCTGGGGGGTCTCCCTCTTTCACGACCGTGATGGTATCGCCGTCGATGACCCTGTCGAGCCGGACTACGTCTCCGCTCGCAAGGGCGCCGCCGCTGTGATGGATACTTCGGCTCTGCCGTGCAGCGTTCACGCCGTAAAAAAACGAGGCGGAAAAGAGGACTCCGATAACAATCCAGAAGAGTATGGCATTACGATGCATGGGTATACCCTGCTATGACATTCGTCCGCGCATGACAGGACTGATCATCGGCGAAGCGGCTGTTATTTTTCATCCCGGTGAACCAGCTTCGGAGAAAAGGCGGGCATACACACGGCTATGTACTCGGCGCCTTCTTCCGCGGGTGTACTGTAGCGAACCCACTCCCCTTTTTCCACTAAAATCGACTCGCCCGCTTTCACATCGATACATTCCGCCCTGGTGGCAACCCGAAGCATTCCCCTGAGCACCACGGTGTACTCATCGAATTCAGGCGTCTGCCCGGGCTCGACCCAGCCGGGCGGGCTCGTCATGCGGGCAATGCTTACCTCGTGCGTTTCCGTATTGACGCGTCCGATGAACTCTTCGATGATCTTCGGCTTGTTTCCTCGGGCCTCGACAAGCGCCGGAGCGCTGATGTATCGAATCATGCGGTTCCTCCTGGAGAACGGCGGCACGAAGTCGCGCAAACCATTCCAAATCTTTCGTTACACTTTATTCAAAAACGGATGGCCGTCAAGCGCGATTTAAATTTCTAAAGCCGCACTCCCGCCCGGGCGGAACTTTCGCGCCAACTCTTCAACGATCTTGCGCGGCCAGTGGATAACCGGTATTGTACGTTTACTCCATGAAGAAGAGAAGATGCGGACAGCCGCGCGGGGAAAATTGTCCGCGGGGAAAGCGGGAGAGCACGACATGATTCTGGAATCGGTGCAGGTAGGGCCGCTGCAGGCAAACTGCTACATCATCGGGTGTGAAAAGACTCGGGAAGGAGTGGTAATCGACGCCGGAGGGAGCGTGGACAGGATCCTCGCACGAATATCCGCTTCTTGTCTCTCCGTGAAGCACCTCATGAACACCCACGGTCATTTCGATCATGTCGGGGGGAACCGAGCCCTGCTGGAAGCTGTCGAGGCCGAATTTCTCATCCATGAAAACGACACCTTCTTCCTTCCCCTGGCAGCCGAGATCGGCAGGGAATTCGGCGGCGGAACCGAAAACTCTCCAGAACCGGACCGGTTCCTGTCGCACGGCATGTCGATCCCGTTCGGAGAGTATCGCCTGGAAATCATTCATACTCCGGGGCATTCGCCCGGCGGATGCTGCCTGTACTGTCCGAGCGAGGGGATACTCTTTACCGGCGACACCCTGTTCAACGGCGCCGTCGGCAGAATCGACCTCCCCGGCGGCTCGCCCGAGGCGCTCCAGCGCTCGATCCGGGAACGGCTCTTCTCCCTCCCCGAGGAGACCCGTGTCTACCCGGGCCACGGCCCCTCATCCACCATAGGCCGGGAAAGGCTCTCCAATCCGCATGTGAGGAGAGGCTGAAAAAGTAGTAAAGAATAGGGGAACGTCAGCCGAAAAGGAACCTGTCCATGCGCGGCGCGCGGAACGGGACATGCCGAACCGGTAAGAAAGGGATCGCATTTTCCATGAACCTGAACAGCACGCTTACCCTCCCTCCCCGCATCGAGGCCCTGCCGCTCGGCCAGGGTTTTGCCCGTGAAATGGCTCTTCTCGCGGGTTTCGATGATACGCGCATCAGCGCCATTCTATTGGCATGGGAGGAGTCGTTCGTATCGATCGTCAACCGGGCCGCTTCCGATACCGAGGAACCGGTGGTCATAGGGGGAGAGGCGACACCGCAGGGCCTGACCCTGACCTTCAGCGATCGGGAAATGCTTCCCGCGCCGGACGAGGACGCGGCGCCGCGACTGGATGCGGAACGACTGGACGATATCGAACTGGACGGGTTGGGGCGAACCCTGATTCGCGCCGCGGCCGATGAGGCCCTGTGGGAGTCCCTGGGACGGGAGGGAAACCGTTTGCGTCTGACCTTCCTCCGTTCCCGCCCCGCCGAAGTGGTCCAGGCGGCACGGGAAGCCCCGGAGGCGAGCGGACGGGACATCCCCGGCGCACCGGAACAGGAATACCTGGTACGCCGCGCCGGCCGGGAAATGGACTGGTTCCAGGTTGCCCGCGTCATCTACCGCGCATACGGCTATACCCACCCGAGCGATGACATCTATTGTCCGGACCGGTTGCGGGATCTGAACCGTGCCGGGCGCCTGGTCTCGGTGGTGGCGACCACCGTTGAGAACGAGATCGTCGGACATTACGCCCTGGAACTGGGCGGGCTCGGGCAGGTGGCGGCCGGGCGCTGCACGGTGGCGGAGACCGGCATGGCGGTGGTCGACCCGGCCCATCGTGGCCGGGGGCTCATGGAGCGGATGCGGGAATACCTGGAGAGTGAAGCGCGGGCGATGGGCCTGCGCGGACTGTTCGGCCAGCCGGTTACCAGCCACGCCGCAAGCCAGCGGGTGAACGAAAAATTCGGGAGCCGGTGCTGCGCGCTGTCCCTTGCCTTCCTGGCCGACAACTTGCGCTTCCGGGCCATGGCGCGGGACCGCTCCGGGCAGCGGGAAAGCTGTCTCCTCTATTTCAAACCCCTGGATACGCTCGAACCCCGGAGAATCTTTCCGCCGCCCCGGCATCGGGCAATGCTGCTGGATACCTATCATGAATGCGGCATCCCGGTCCGCGCCGAGGAAAACCCGCCCGTAACGGGAGAAAGCCGGGTCAGCGCCCGATACCTGGCTTCCCTGGACCTGGGGGTGATCCGCATCGAGTCGGTGGGCGCCGACATCTCGCCGATCCTCCGCTCCGCGCGCAACGAACTCTGCCGGCAGGCCGGGGCGCGGGTGCTCTACCTGACGGTGAGCCTGACACGGCCGGGATGCGCGGAATCCTGCCATGCAGCTGAACGCCTCGGCTTTTTCTACGGCGGCCTGGCCCCCTGTTTCGACGAAGGAGAGGATGTTCTGCGCATGCAGTACGTGGATACCTCCCTGGATTTCAGCCGGCTGGTCGTGGAGAGTCCCTTTGCCGTCCGGCTCGCGTCCTACGTGGAAGCGGACCGTCGCAGGGTGGAACAGTAATGTTTCCGCTCTTCCGCGCCTGCCCCGACTTCTTCCGTTTCTGGCTCTCCCAGGCGGTGTCACAGGTGGGGGACCGGGTGCACTCCCTGGCCCTCATCTGGCTGGTCTACCACTGGTCGGAATCGGCGCTTGCCGTGGGCATGATACTGGTCGCAACCTCGCTTCCGGGCATCCTGGTCTCTCCGCTGGCCGGCGTGCTGTGCGACCGCTTCAGCCGTCGGCGCATCATGATCGGCGCCGACCTGGCGCGTTTCCTCGTTGTGGGCTGGCTGGCCTGGCAGTCCGCCGGCGGCGCTCTGGGATATCCGGGCCTCATCGCCGCGACCGTTGCCGTTGCCCTGGCTTCGGCCTTCTTCAATCCCGCGGCCCTGGCCATGATACCCGGCCTGGTGGCGCGGGAGGACCTGACCCGGGCCAATGCGGCCAGTCAACTGGTGGCGGGCATGAGCGCGGTGGCCGGTCCGCTGTTCGGCAGCGCCCTCATCGCCCTCATCGGCGTGCCCCTGGCCTTCGCCATCAACGCGGTCTCCTTTCTCGGCTCGGCCCTTTTCATTGCCCTGGTGCGCGAGCCTGCAACGGGGAGGGCCGGAAAAACCGGCTTCCTGGAAGAACTGCGCGCCGGGCGGGACGCCCTGCGCGGTGCGCCTCTCATCGGGGCTCTCCTGGGCCCGGTGGTGGTCATCAACTTTTTCTTCGCCGCCATCCCGGTGGTGACGCCGGTGCTTGCCGAGAGCGTCTTCCGTTCCGGCGCATCAGGGCTGGGCATCCTCATGAGCTGCTTCGGCGGCGGTCTCTTCGCGGGATCGCTTCTCCTCTCCATCGGCCGCGGTCGACGGGAGCGAAGCGCGGCCCTTGCCGGTTTTGCGTTGATTGGTCTCGCATTCCCGGTTATCGCCCTCAGTCCCTGGCTGTCCGCGGCAGGGATGGGCCTGGCCGCGGTCGGCATCGGCCTGAGCATCGTGAACATCACGCTCATCACCCTGTTCCAGAAACTGCTGGACGACGCCACCCGCGGCAAGATAATGGCACTGGTCACAGCACTGGCCCTGTCGCTGCAACCGGTTGCCTACGGCGTGATGGGTCTGATCACCGACGCCCTGAAACCGTCCGGCGCGCTGCTGGCGAGCGGCGCGGTGATCCTGCTGGTTACGCTGCGCATCGCTACCCTGAAGGAATTGAGAGAGCTGGGCTAGCCTCGGATCAGACAGGCGGAGTCGTCCTTCGTTCACTCCGGTTGGCCTGCTTCTGCTACTCTACGCCCATTTCGCTACAGCCGATAAACTCCCCTGCGGGTCGGACAGTATCGGCTGTTGACGCTCCATTTCGCCAAGAGCAGCAACGAATCAGGCCAAAGTCGTTCTCTTCGGACGACTCCGCCTGCCGATTTGATTTCTCAATTTGTTTGCTCCACGTCCTTTAAGGAGGTTTGAATGGATCCCGCGTCGTTTGCCCGCTCCGTGTTCGATTCCGCGCCCGCCTACCGCCGCTTTCTGGCGGATGCCGGCTTCTCCGCCGTGCCGGACTGGGAGAGCGTGCCGATCATGGACAAGGAGACCTATCTGCTGGCCTTCCCGGTGGAGGACCTGTGTCACGGCGGCAACCTTGACGGTTGTCACCTCATCGGCGCCTCCTCCGGGTTCAGCCGGAGCGGTTCGCTGTTCTGGCCGAAGCGGCCGGAGGACGAGGGGGATTACGTGGCATCCATCGGCCGGATGCTTGCCGAGCACTACGCCATCGAGCGCAGGCGCACCCTGGCCCTGGTGTGCCTGGCCTTCGGCACCTGGATCGGCGGCATGCAGATCGCAGCTGCCCTGCGCGCCCTGGCCGGAACCGGCCACTACCCCCTGACCGTGGCCACGCCCGGCCTTAACCTGCGGGAGGCCGCTGCCATCCACCAGCGCTTCCATCGCGGCTTCGACCAGTGCCTGGTGCTCACCAACCCCTCCAACATCAACCTGGTGGGCGCCCTGATGCGCCGCTCCAGCCCGGATCTGCCGCCGGCTAGCGTATTCTTTCCCGTGGTGGGCGAGTTTTTCAGCGAGGCATTCCGGGAACGGGTGGCCCGCGACTTCGGCCACTCCCCGGAAACTCCCTTCTGCGTCTGGACCGGCTACGGCTCCGCCGACACCGGGGACCTGGGCGTGGAGACGGCGGCCACGATCGCCCTGCGCAAGTGGTTCTTCCGCAGGCCGGGGCTTTCGGAACAGGTCCTGGGCGCGCGGGAAACGCCCATGCTCCTGGCGCCGACGCCCAAGGCGCACCTGGAGATCATCGGAGGAGAGATCGTCGCCACCAAGGACCAGATGGTCCCGCTGGTGCGCTACAACACCAGGGACCACGGCGGCCTGCTGGAGCGCTCGTCTCTTGCAGCATTCGGCGTTCCCGGGGAGGTGACGGCACAGCTCCCGGAGCGGATCCTGTTCGTCCACGGCCGGGTCAGCGACAGCGTGGTGTTCTACGGCACCAACCTGAAAGTCCCCGCCATCGGCGATTTCCTGCTGTCCCTTCCCGAAGATTACCGGTACGCCGGGCTGTTCCAGGTGCGACGTTCCGAAGGGGACGTTGCCACCCGCTTCCTGTTCACGCTGTTCACCCACGGTATCGACGGCCTGCCCCCGCCGGGCGACTACACCGATGCCCTGCTGGCGTTCCTGCGGGAGAACAGCCTGGAGTTCACCGCCAAGTACGACAACCTCTGCCGAGCGGCCGGCGAACCGCTGATCCGGGTAGAGCTCCGCGATATCGCAACCCTTGACCCCACGGTCAAGCACCGCTTTCTTCTGGAGGAGGAGTAGCCCCATGTTCGAATGCCTGGATGATGACCGCAGGCTTGAGTACGCCCGTGCCCTGTGGCGCACGGCCCGGGCCGCGCCGTTCTATGGCCGGAAATACGATGGATGCCCCGAACCGCGGGACTGGTCAGCGTGGAGGGCACTGCCGCCCCTCACCCGCCAGGAGCTGTACGACAACGCCTGGCCCCGCTCCGGGGAGATGCTTACCCAGCCGCCGGAAGGGATGATCGTCACGTCCACCGGCGGCACCACCGGCATGGCCCGCTACACGGTGCTCACCCACGGCGAGTGGGACCGCTTCTGCGACGAACAGGCGAGGGCCCTGCGCCTGATCGGGGTGGGCCCCTCCGACCGGGTGGCGAACCTGCTGGTTGCCGGCAGCCTCTGGCCCTCGTTCCTTGGCGGCCACGAGATCATCAAGCGCATCGGCGCCCTGCACCTCCCCATCTCCGCCAACATCCCGGTGGAGACGGTGCTGCGCTTCTGCCGCGAATTCCAACCCACGGTGATGATGAGCCTGCCGACCCTGTTCATCTTCCTGGCCGACCTGGCCCTGAAGGACGGCATCACCTTCCCGGAGCTGCGACTGATCGGCTATGCGGGAGAGCACATGAGCCCGGCGGTGCGCGACCACGTGCGGCGCGGCCTCGGGGATCAGGTGAAAATCCACGCCCTGGCCTATACCAGCGCCGACGCGGGTCTGATGGGCTACCAGTGCACGCGTTGCGCGCCCAACGAATACCACGTCCCCACCGCGTTCCAGCTCATCGAAACCATGGACATGGAACGGGACCGCCCCGCCGAACCGGGCGAAACCGGGGAATTGCTGGTCACTAACCTGGCCCGCCGGTCCCAGCCGATCATCCGCTACCGCATCGGCGACCGGGGATGCTTCACCGGCGCCCCCTGCCCCTGCGGCGACCCCAATCCCCTGCTGGGGCTGGCGGGCAGGGCCGGCGACGATTTCAAGCTGGGCGGCGCCTATATCAGCATGGGCACGGTGGAGCAGTGGCGCGAGCTGGTGGCTGCGCGTTTGTTGGACGAGAGCGTGACGGAGGCAGCATGAAGATGCAGGAGTCGGAAATCAATGAAGCCTTTCGCGCTGAAGTGCGTGAATGGATGGCCCAACATCTGACCGGGCGGTTCGCCCCGCTCAAGCATGCCAGCGGTCTGGGTGCCGAAGGTTATGACGCGCAACTGGCCAAGGAATGGGAGCAGGAGCTGGCCAAGGGCGGCTGGACCGGCCTGGGCTGGGAGACCCGGTACGGCGGCCGCAACGTCCCGCTGGCCCAGCAAGTCATCTTCCACGAGGAGTATGTACGCTGCGGCGGTCCCGGCCGCATCGGTCATATCGGCGAGACCCTGCTGGCCCCCACGCTGATGGCTTTTGGCACGCCCGAGCAGAAACAGCGTTTTCTGCCCGGCATTCTGGCCGGTACCGACTATTGGGCTCAGGGCTACTCCGAGCCCGGCGCGGGCTCCGACCTGGCGGGCATTCGTACCAAAGCCTATCGCGATGCGGCCACGGGCGAGTGGGTGATCAATGGTCAGAAGGTCTGGATCAGCCGCATCCAGCACAGCGACTTCATGATCCTGCTGGCGCGCACCACGCCGCTGGCAGAAGTGAAGAAGAAAAGCGAGGGCATGTCCATCTTCATGGTCGATCTGCGCGAGGCCGAGAAGAAGGGCATGACCGTGCGCCCCATCCTCAATATGGTCAACCACGAGACCAACGAGCTGTTCTTCGAGGACCTGGAGATCCCCGAGGAGAACCTGATCGGCGAGG
>CALABV010000029.1 GCA_937886325.1 uncultured Geobacter sp. | reverse complement strand
TTTATCTGTTTGTGGCCCCTGATTCGCTGTTTTCTCCGGACTGATCTTCTCCTTGATTTTTTTGCCGCAATCAGGCATATTGTTACCACTTATGAATAAGTGGAGTCAACTCGTCTGGAGCCAAGGATGCAGAAAAAACCAGAAGATATTTTCCGTTCATGTGGTGGTCAACTAAGGATGAGCGAGGCTATTGAGCGTGGCATTAGCCGTTACATGCTCTATGCTCTTAGGGATAAAGGGGTGATAGAGCAAGTCAGCAGGGGGGTGTACCGTCTGGTGGGACTTCCTCCCATCAGCAATCCCGACCTGGTAACCGTCGGACTGCGCTTCCCGAATGCAGTCATCTGCCTCGTATCGGCACTGGCATATCACGAAATCACCACACAGATTCCGCACAGTGTTTCCGTAGCCGTGCCGAGGGAATCGCGCCAACCGTCCCTGGATTATCCACCGCTCAGTGTTCGCCGGTTCTCCGGCTTGGCATTCCGTGCAGGTATCGAAGAGCACCAAATCGACGGAGTGACCGTCAAAATCTACAGTCCGGAAAAGACGCTTGCCGACTGTTTCAAATTTCGGAACAAGATCGGCATGGATATAGCCCTGGAGGCGCTGAAACTCTACAAAGCCCGCAAGCAATTCAATCTCGAGGCACTGCTCAAATACGCGAAAGTCTGCCGTGTTGAAAAGGTGATGCATCCCTATCTGGAGGCGAGCATATGAAATCCCCGAAGAATATCCCCGCATCTGTCCGGCAACGCCTTCTCAATCGCGCTAAAAACGATAAGAGGCCGTTCAACGAACTCCTCCAGTACTATGCCATGGAACGATTTCTGTTTCGCCTGTCCCAGTCAGCGCATGCGGATCGCTTCATCCTAAAAGGCGCTTTGATGTTGAGGGTTTGGCGTTCACCAGAATTCCGGCCAACCATGGATATCGATGTGCTGGGAATAACCAGTAACGAGGAAGCCAGCATTGTCGCTCAGATTCGGGAGGTCATGGCCGTGGATGTGGAGCCCGATGGGCTCACTTTTGATCCCTACTCGATCCAGTCTGAACGGATTACCGAGGATGCCGATTACGAAGGGATCAGGGTTCGATTTCGTGGAATGCTGGACTCCGCAAGGGTCAATATGCAGGTGGATATCGGCTTTGGCGACATCATCTATCCCGGACCGGAAGAATCGGATCTGCCAACCATGCTGGATTCTCCCATACCGAGGCTGCTTTGCTACAGCCGTGAAAGCGTCATTGCGGAGAAGTTCGAGGCCATGGTGAAACTCGGTATATTGAACAGCCGCATGAAGGATTTCTATGATATATGGCTCCTTTCTCGGCAGTTCGATTTCGATGGGATGCAACTGACCGAGGCAATTCGTCGGACCTTCCAGAGAAGAGGAACTTCGCTTCCTCTGAGAATAGAAGCGTTCGAACAGCCTTTCATCGATGCCAAGCAGATTCAGTGGTCGGCTTTTCATAAGAGGCTTCAGCAAGACCATGTGCCCGAATCCTTCAAGGATGTCGTATCTGTGGTGGAGGATTTCCTTGCACCATTCACGACCTTGCTATCACAGGACAACCCTAAGCCTCTGATCTGGCCTGCTTCAGGCCCATGGGCCTGACTCGGTGCAAAGCCTCAACATGACCTTCCCCGGAATCCCTGGAGACAGATTTATGCTTGTTGCCTTTGCGATTATAGCTTTTCGGGGTCTTGTACCCGATTCCTGAATGAGGCCGTTTCTGTTGTAAAACATTTCTATATACCTGAAGATGTCCGTCCTCGCCTCGTCATGCGTCCGGTATTCTCTTTCCGGCGTCAGCGCCTTGCCTCCAGCGGACGCGAACGCCACTGTACCTGTCCGGAGCTTTTCGTCCCGTCGTCATTTGTAGATTCGCTCCGGTGATATTCCAAGATCCCGTGCCACATCGACAACAGACTTGCCTTCCATCGTCATCTTCAGAACTTCTTTCTTGAATTCCGCGTCGTATTGGCGTTGCCGCTTTGCTTCCTCCGCCTATAAACACTCTCCCCGATTCTCTTCTTCATCGTCCGGACTCTTTCTTGCCGTCAATTCCGGGGAAGGTCAAATTGGGGCGACCGCTATGCGGTTGCCCCAATTTGTTTCGTTCCTCTTCTGCCGTGCGGTTGCGCGGCCATGGAATAGTTACGCTATTGACAAAAAACAGAAACACATCTATAGTTTTGGTCATACAAAAAATTTTTTAACATAAAATTTTTATAAAGGAGTCTTTGCTGTGGCAAATCCGGATGACCTCCTGCTCGAGTCTTTCATTCCGTTGGTCAAGACCGTCGCTGCACAGTTCGGAGCGAATTGCGAGGCCGCACTTCATGATCTCCGGAAACCCCAGGAATCCCTGATAGCGCTTTCGGGAAACCTCACCGGAAGATCTTTGGGCGCCCCAATCACGAATTACGTTTTGAACCTCATCAAGAAATACGGAGACGCTGTAAAGGAAAACTATATATACCCGAATAAGACCGCTGATGGACGCAGGTTGAAATCGTCGACGACGTTCATCTTCAACGCTTCGGGACATGTCATTGGATGTTTCTGCATCAATTTCTGCATAGAGAAATTCCTGCTTTCCAGCGAGTCGCTGGAAGAGTTCTGTTCCGTACAGGACGAGGACAAGAATTCTGGCGAGCGATTCGCCAACGATATCAGCGAAGTGGCGCAGGGGATCATTGACGAGGTCATGAGCAAGCAGTCCGTCCCCGCGGCTCGAATGGACCGCTCGGAGAAGCTCGGGATCGTCCGGGAACTCGACGCGAGAGGGCTCTTTCTCGTGAAGGGCGCCGTCGAGCATGTCGCTGCGTGTCTCGGGATTTCGAAGTACACGCTGTACAGCTACATGGATCAGGTCAAGGAAGGCAAGTAAATCCAGAAAAGAAACGGAGGAAGAATAATGACGACACGCACAACGATCACTACGTCTAAAGCTCCGGCAGCCATCGGTCCGTATTCGCAGGCAGTCATGACGGGGAACACGCTTTTTTCGTCCGGTCAGATTCCGGTTGATCCTCAAACGGGCAAGATG
>CALABV010000028.1 GCA_937886325.1 uncultured Geobacter sp. | reverse complement strand
ATTTCGCTACAGCCGATGAACTCACCCCGCGGGTTCGGACAGCATCGGCTGTTGACGCTCCATTTCGCCAAGAGCAGCGACGAATCAGGCCAAAGTCGTTCACTACGGACGACTTCGCCCGCCGTCTTCACGTTCATTGCCTGAATTCCCGCTGCCCGGCCTCCAAACGGTCCCGCGCCTCTATGAGGGAAACGAAAACGTCTTCCAGGGACGGCAGGATGGTTTCCATGCCCCGTACCGTGATGTCCAGTCCTGCCAGCGCAGCCGCTATGGCGAGCGTGGCAGTCGCGGCGTTTTCCGCCACCACGTGCAGACCCGCGCCGAACAGGGCCGCGTGCCTGACGCCCTTTATCTTCTCGATGCTCTCCATGGCGTCCTGGGGCCGATCGCAGAGGACCTCGACGACCTCTTCCTTCATGAAGCGAGTCTTCAACTCCTCCGGAGAGCCGCTCGCTATCAGTTCGCCCCGGTGGATGAGCCCCAGGCGGTCGCAGTATTCGGCCTCGTCCATGTAGTGGGTGGTGACGAACACGGTGGCGCCCCGGTCCGCCAGGCGGTAGATGAGATCCCAGAAGTTTCTTCGGCTGATGGGGTCCACGCCCGACGTGGGTTCATCCAGGAAAATCACCGGCGGTTCGTGGAGGATGGCGCACCCCAGGGCCAACCGCTGCTTCCATCCGGCGGAGAGCACGGCGGTGCGGGATGCCCGGTGCTCCCGGAGCCCGGACATGTCGATGACCCATTCCCTGCGTTCGGCCTTCTTCTCCTGCGGAATCCGGTAAATGCCGCTGTAGAAGTCGATGTTCTCCTCCACGGTGAGGTCTTCGTAGAGGGAGAACTTCTGGCTCATGTAGCCGATGACGGTCTTTATCCGCTCCGGTTCACGCACGATATCGAACCCGGCCACCGTGCCCGACCCGTTACTGGGCGCCAGGATGCCGCACAGCATGCGGATGGTCGTGGATTTCCCCGCGCCGTTCGGGCCGAGGAAGCCGAAGATCTCGCCCCGCTTCACGTCCAGGCTGATGCGGTTCACGGCCGTGAAGTCGCCGAAGCGGCGGGAGAGATCCTTCAAGGTGACGGCAATTTCATTCTGGCGAATATCGGGCATGGCATCCATGGTAATCCGGTTTTTACACGGTTTCGGGTGAATTGTCGCTCAACACCGACACGAACACGTCCTCCAGGCTCGGCTCTACGGTCCGCGTTCCCAGGAGCGGGATGCCCTCCCCGGAGCAGGCGGCGGCAATCAGGCGCCCGGCCTCGTACGGCTCTCCGGTGACCACGTGGACCCTGTCTCCGAAAAGGCCCACGGAAGCGTCCGGCATCCGTTCCCGGAGCAGGCGGGCGGCGCGGCGTGGCTCCGCGGCCCGCACCTCCACGATGGTCCCTTGCATCAGCCCCTTGAGTCCGGCCGGCGTGTCGCAGGCCAGCAGCCTTCCCCGGTGGATCAGCCCCACCCGGTTGCAGCGGTCCGCCTCGTCCAGGTAGGCGGTGGAGACGAAGATCGTCACCCTTTCCTTCAGCAGGCGGTAGAGGATGCGCCAGAAGTCGCGGCGGGAGACCGGGTCCACGCCGTTGGTCGGCTCGTCCAGGAACAGCACCCTGGGCATGTGGACCAGGGCGCAGGCGAGCCCCAGCTTCTGCTTCATGCCGCCGGACAGGTCGCTCGCCCTCCGTTTGCGGAACGGCAGCAGGTTGCTGAAGGAAAGCAGCTCGTCCACTTTTTCCGCCCGCCCCCGGCGCGGCAGGCCGAAGATGTCCGCGTAGAAATGGATGTTTTCCTGCACCGTCAGGTCGGGGTAGAGGCCGAATCGCTGGCTCATGTAGCCTATCTCGCCCTTGACGGCCTCGGCCTCGCGCGCCGTGTGCCGCCCCATCACCCGGGCGTCCCCCGAGGTGGGCTCCATGACTGCGGTGAGCATGCGCATGGTGGTTGTCTTGCCCGCGCCGTCCGAGCCCACGAGGCCGAACAACTCCCCTTCGGCCACGGACAGGGTGAGGGTGTCCACCGCGGTCAGGTCACCGAACTTCTTCGTCAGGTTATCGGTCTGGATGGCGAACATGAATGTAATCCGGGCAAAGGGCAAAGGGCAAAAGGCAAAGGGCAAAGGGCAAAGGGCAAGAACAAAAGCGAAAGTCAAGAGACAATGATGTGTGCTATGTATGGATGGAGCGAACCAGTTCCCGCATCTGAAAGAGTCATCTTTAACCTTATGCCTTTTGCCCTGTGCCTTTTGCCGGTTTTATTTCAATTTCCGCATCCGCGGGCATACCCGGCTTCAGTTCTCCGTTCGGGTTCGGCACGGTGATCTTGATGCGATAGACGAGCTTCACGCGCTCTTTCGCCGTCTGCACGCTCTTTGGGGTGAATTCCGCTTCCTGCGAGATGAAGGAGACCAGACCCTGATACTTCTTTCCGGGCCAGGAGTCGGTGGTTACGGTCGCCTTCTGTCCCACCCTGGCCCGCCCCAGGTCGGTCTCGCTGATGTAGGCCCGCATCCAGACCTCGTCCATCATGCCGACGGTCACCACCGGCGTTCCGGCCGTCACCTGCTCTCCCGGCTCGATATTCTTGGAGAGAACCAGGCCGGAGGTCGACGAGCGCAGGACGGCGTACCCCAGCCTGGTTTCGGACAGGGCGAGGGACGCCTCCGCGCCGGCGAGCCGCGCGCGTGCCTGGTCGATGGTCTCCTTCCGGGGGCCGCTCCGGAGCAGGTTGAGCCGTTCGCGGGCTTCGCGCACGCTTGCCTGCGATGCCTCGTAGGCCGCCCTGGATGCGTCGAAATCACGGGCGGAGATGACTTCCTTTTTGTACAGCTGCTGCTGGCGGGAGAAATCGACCCGGAGGCGCTCCGCGTCGGCCGAAATCCTGCGCAGGGCCGCGTCGGCCTGGGCGATTTCCTCCCTGCGATAGCCCGTCTCCAGTTCCGTCAGTGCGGCCCGGGCCGCCTGTACCTCGGCCCGGCGGCCGTCCGTTTCGTGTTGCAGATCCTCGGGATCCAGCCGCGCCACCACCTGCCCCGTCTTCACCGTCTCCCCCTCGTCTACGAGGCGATCCTGCACCCGTCCCGGAATCTTGAAGCTCAGTTCCACGGACGTGACCTCAATGTTGCCGGACACGCGCAGTGCTCTTCCCTGATCCCTGTTTCCGAACCTGAATAAAATCATGACGATTGTTGCAACGACAAGCAGAAAAACGACGGCGAGCAGTAGCTTTTTCTTCATACCATCTCCTTTGTCGCTATTCCATGGGACCGGTTTCTACGGGGTGGCGCTGACTTTCTCGTACTGCTGGATGATCAGGAGAATACCCCAGGGAAGGGTGATAATGACGCCGAAGAAGAGGGCGATCATGCCGCTGGAGCCGATCAGCCCGCCCACGAGAACAGCGAGGAGCCAGGGAACGGGATGTCGCTGGATGGTGGCGAAGCCCCATTGCATCGCATCGATGGCGTTGGCGTTCCGGTCCACGACACGGTAGAAGCCGGGCGTGCCGAGGATGGTTACGGCGCACTGGGCCAGTCGCCCGAAGAACGGGACGTGACCGGCCGCTATCATGGCGATGAAAAAGAGGAGTGCATAGACGAAGGCGTTGCCGAAACAGTCCCACGCGGAGAAGAGATTGGCCGGTTCCGGCTTGCCGCCGCGGTTGAGCTTCATCAGGCCGCGCAGGTAGCCGGCAAAGAAGGCGACGTTGACGATGGGTATCCATCCCACCAGGACGAAGACAAGGGTGAATACCACAAGATCGCCCAGGTTGTCCTTCCACAGGTTGGTGGCGCGGTTGAAAAGCACGCTGAAGTCTTCCCCGGTTCGAGGGGGCGGGGGCGGGACAGGGCCGGGTTCAGGCCCTGTCGACGATACCTTGCTGAAACAGAAGGGACAGAACGAACTCCCCTCGACGATTTCTTTTCCGCACGATTCGCACCTCATCGTTGTCATCCTCCCGGTCCGGGTTTCGGAGTATCCCCTCCGCACGGGGCAAAGTGTACGGCGTTCCGGGAAAATATGCAACCGGCGTTGTTTTGCCGGATTTGGAAGAGATTCCCTGCCGAATACCGGATGACTGGTATACTTGGCGGAAAAGGCCATTTCACATGAAGACCGGTGCGTGACGCAATCCGGGAAACAGGGAGGCGCGATATGAAGGTAGTGAGACGGATAGCCGCGGTGGTAACCTGTGTTGCTTTTCTCGGCGGCTGCTTCCAGGTGGAGACGAAAGTCCGGGTCAATCCGGACGGAAGCGGGACGGTCGAGGAAAGAATGCTCATGAGCGACAAGGTGATCAAGCAGATTGACGAGATGTCCAGGGCCTTTGCCGGTCCTGAAGCGAAGTCGGAACCCTTTACCCTCCATGATCAGAAGGAGTTGCGGAAGCGGGCCGGAACAATGGGCGAGGGAGTGAAATTCGTCTCCAGCAAGGCGATCTCCTCCAACGGGTACACCGGGTACCGGGCGGTCTTTTCGTTCCGGGATATCAACAAGCTCAGGCTGAGTCAGGAGGGGCCGAAAAAATCGGCGGAATCGTCCGGTGAGCAGGAGAAGAGCGGGGGGAAACCATTTGCTTTCCGGTTTACGCCGGGCAAAGAGGCCCGCCTCGTAGTCGTTCAGCCGAAAAATGAGCCGTCCGAGCGCAAGGAGGAGCCGAAAGCCGGCACCGAGGCCGCGCCAGAAGGGCAGGAGGCAAAGCCGACTCTCACCCCCGAGCAGGAGCGGGAAGCCATGGAGATGGTGAAAGGAATGAGATTTTCCATGGTGGTAGAGGTGAACGGAAAAGTGCTGTCGAGCAATGCAACGCACCGGGACGGCAGCCGTGTTACCGTTATCGAGTTTGATCTGGACAAGATGGGGAATGACCCTGAAAAACTCCGCATCTTGAAGAATGCGGATCCGACGAATTATGCCGGGATGAAGGAACTGATGAAATCATTTCCGGGCATCAAGGCGGATCTGAACGACCAGATCGAAATCGTCTTTTCCAGGTAGTTTCCATCCGGAAACGGTCCTTTTGATTTGACCTCCGGCCTCACCCTTCGGGCGGCCTGAGCTGTCCAATCCCTTTGGAATTGTCCGCCTTGGCGAAAAAAATCAGTTTGACTTCATGAACGGGGAATGCGCCTTGTGGAAGCGCATTCCCCGTTTGCTTGTTTTCCGGGTATTCCTCAGAAAACCTATCCTGCCGTGTGTCTTCGCCTTTTTCCGTCCCGCCGGAAGCGCACATTCTTGCATGGAGCGATGAAAAGTTTGCTTGGAAATAATGAGAAAATTTTGTAAGGTACGCTTGCATCGTTTTTGTGTCCTTCGGGAGGGTTCATGCTCGCCAAGGTTGTCAGCAGTTCGCTCGTCGGCATCGACGCGATCCTCGTCGACGTGGAGGTGGATATCTCGCAGGGGCTTCCCCAGTTCGCCACCGTGGGCCTTCCCGACGGCGCGGTCAAGGAGAGCAAGGATCGGGTGAAGTCTGCCCTGAAGAACTCCGGGTACGAGTTTCCGAGCCGGAAGATAACCGTGAACCTTGCCCCGGCGGACATCAGGAAGGAGGGCGCCGCGTTCGACCTGCCCATCTCCATCGGCATCCTTGCCGCCACCGGGGTGGTCAAGGAACGGAAGCTGAGGGAGTATCTCCTCCTTGGGGAGCTGTCCCTGGACGGCGGCGTCAAGCCGGTGCGCGGCTGTCTGTCCGTGGCCGTTGCCGCCCGGCGTTCCGGGTTTGCCGGGATCGTGGTGCCCCGCGACAACGCCCGCGAAGGCGCTGTTGTGGAGGGGATAGAGGTCATCGGCGTGTCGGAGCTTGCCGAGGTCGTACAGTTTCTGAACGGCGATTGTGAGATCCCCGCCTGCCGGGTTGATCTTGGCGAGATATTCCGTGAAACCGCCGATCACGGCGACGACTTCTCCGAGGTGAAGGGTCAGGATCATGCAAAGCGGGCCATCGAGGTGGCCGCCGCCGGGGCACACAATATACT
>CALABV010000027.1 GCA_937886325.1 uncultured Geobacter sp. | reverse complement strand
ACATGAGCACGTACGAGGGGAAGGGCAAGATACTGCGAATATTTATTAACGAAAACACACGCTATGAAAATATTCTCCTATATGAAGCAATTGTTAAGAGGGCCTTTGAGCAAGGACTGGCCGGATCCATGGTTTTCAAGGGTGTCGAGGGATTTGGTTTTTGCTGCCCTTCTTGCAGAACCAGAAGTGAGGGCATGACCATTTCTTCATGCCAACCCATGGTCATCGAGTTTATTGATACTGAAACAAAATTGAATGAACTGATTCCCGTTGTGAGAGGAATGGTAAAAACCGGAGCCATTATATTACAGGATGCGGATATCATATTGAACAGATTCGAATGACGGAGACGTCTATAGCCCAAGCAACGTATCTTTGGTCTGTTCAGCTTTGAGGAGGTAGGTATGGAGCCATGGAGCCTTAACACCTTAATGCTTCTTTTTGGTTGCGGCATATTCGGGGCATGCCTGGGAGCATTGTGGTCATTCATCCTTTGCGGTTTTCTTACCCTGACTGGTTGTCTTATTGTCGCGGCAGGCGGTTCGGACTTCATGCTCCTGCAGGTCGGACTCGGTCCGATCTGGGGACCGCATGTCGGCGGGTTCGCCTCTGGGGTTATCGCTGCGACCTATGCGGCAGGAGTAAAAAAGAACCATCCCACCGGGCATGCAAAGGATATCCTTTCACCGTTAGTCGACACGTCATGGGATGTCCTCATGATCGGCGGAATTTTCGCGCTGGTCGGACATGCGCTGGCGCAGGTCCTGCCCAAGATACCGATTATAAATCAGTTTGATGCGCTTGCGTTGTCGATAGTAGTTAATTTTGTTATCACGCGATGGCTCTTCCTGAGGGAAATGCCCTGGGGGAGTATGGAATCCATACACAAGTACGGATACCTGGGGACCAATAACTACGCCATTTCGTGGGTCGGTTGGCAGTCTCCGCCCTCACGGCTTTTCACTGTGGGGCTTGGGATGGGCATTTTGTCCGGAGGCCTCGCAATGGGATTCAAGGGCCTCCTGACGCCATTGGCGGAAAAAGGAGTTGTTTCAGCGACTGCGGCGTTCGTGGCGCCCCTGATCATGGGATGGGCCTTTGCGGCGATAACCCTGATGATCCTGAACTTCGCCACCGGATCGATCCAGAAGTCTCCCGTAACCCATGCCATAGCGTACTGCGCGGCCCTGGCATACCTGTTCACGGGTTCGCTGGCAGTCGCCGCTATCGCGGGGATCCTTTCGGCGTTCCTGCAGGAGTTGTGCGCACGCATGTTCTACAATCACGGCAACAACCACTTTGACCCGCCGGCCGTCACCGTTATGTTCGGCAGCTTCATCCTGGCAATGCTGTTCAAGCCGGAATTTCTGAACTTAGCGGCTTATTTCAAGTGATGGGTTCCCAAACAGCGTAAGTGAAAGCGGTGTTTCTCCCGGAGATGCATCTATTCACACAATACGAAATGTGTCTCCCTTGGCGGGCGCTGCCCGGCGTCCGCCCTTTTTTCGTCAGTCCTCAGTAATGTCCGGTTAAGGACTTGCATGTGAAGGCGTCCCTTTTTGCGATGAAGTTTCCAGATGCATTCGTGCATTGGAAGCTGGGATGTATACCAAAGGCTGGATGATGGGAGCCGGATGAGCTGAGAGGTTCACGTCCGGTTCTGCGAGGGGCTGCGGGTGAAACTCCCGAGGTCTACTCACCGCTACATTCCCCTGCGGCGCGGTTTTCTCTACCTGGTGGCCATCATCGACTGGTTCAGTCGCAAGGTCCTGTCCTGGCGATTATCCAACACCATGGACGCCGATTTCTGCGTTGATGCGCTCGAAGAAGCCTTGTCCCGCTACGGCAAACCCGAGATCTTCAACACCGACCAAGGCAGCCAGTTCACTAGTGATGCGTTCACCAATGTCCTGAAAGAGGCCAACGTGCGCATCTCCATGGACGGCAAAGGACGCTGGCGGGACAACATTATGATCGAGAGGCTATGGCGTTCCCTGAAGTAAGAGTGCGTCTATCTGCATGCTTTCGAGACCGGCAGTGACGTTCGCCAGGGCTTGAAGCGTTGGATCGAGTTCTACAACATGCGGCGCCCACACTCAAAGCTGGACGACCGGACCCCGCATGAGACATATTGGCAAAAACCCCGGCCTGGCTACGCTGGCCGGTCTCTCTTGCTGGCGGCATGACTACAACCGGCAATCCACCTTATTCCCGCCGCCAAACTGTCCTACTAACCGGGGCCACCTCTTTCACTTCCGAATAACAGCACTACTTGGTAAAGGTTGACAATGATTACAGAAACCCCGAGATCGTCTGATGATACGTATTATCGGGCCCTTTTCGAGAGCAGTATGGATGCAGTTTTCCTTACGGTTCCCGACGGCACAATTGTCACCGCAAACCCGGCTGCATGCAGGATGTTCGATATGAGCGAAAAGGAAATCTGCGCCGCCGGACGAGATGGCATCATCGACAGTACCGATCCGAACCACCAGAAGTTTCTGGAGGAGCGGAAGTCGACGGGCAAGGCGCACGGCGAGCTTTTATACCGGAGGAAAGACGGCAGCTCGTTTATTGGTGATGCAACCTCGGTCATTGTCGATGGCGGCGCCGGTGCTTTTGTCATCGTCCGTGATATAACGCAGAAAAAAGAGGCGGAAAAAGCGCTGCGATTTACCCAGTTCGCCATCGACCATGCCTTTGTCGAGGTCTTCTTGCTGACCCGTGACATGCGCATTGTCTATGCCAACGACGCGGCCTGCCGCGCACTGGGCTATACGCGCGAGAAGTTGACGCGCATGTCGTTCAGAGACATCGACCCGTGGTTTCCCTCACCGAACGATCCTGAACACTCCGTGAGATGGAAGGAGTTTCGAGAAACAAAACATGCCGGATTCGAGACGTTTCACCTCACCAGAGACGGCCGGGTTTATCCGGTGGAGATCCAGTCAAACTATCTGGAATTCGAGGGGAAGGAGTACAGCTGCGCTTTTTCCCAGGATATCACTGAGCGCAAGCGGGCAGAGGAAGCGATTCATCAAAGCGAAGAGAAGTTCCGGGTGCTGACCGAGACCTCTCCGGCTGCAATCGTTCTCTACCAGGGAGACAGGATTATCTACGCAAATCCCTCAACAACGAGGATTTTCGGATACAGCGAGGCGGAACTGCTGGAGATGAATTTCTGGGACTGGTCCCATGTGGATTTCAGAGACACGTCCAGTGAACACGGGCTGGCCTGCCTGCGCGTCGAAACGGAGCAGCTCCAGTATGAGCAAAAATTGACCACAAAAAGCGGGGAGGAAAAATGGGTGATTGTCTCTGCCGGAAATATCGAATACCGGGGAAAGCCGACCGTTATCGACACGCTCCTTGATATCACCGAGGCCAAACAGGCCGAGGAGAGGATCGGCACCGCTCTTGCGGAAAAAGTTGTCCTCCTGAAGGAGGTCCATCACCGCGTCAAGAACAACCTGCAGCTCGTCTGTTCGCTGTTCGATCTTCAATCCGATTTGATCGATGATGAAAAGTCGAGAAACTATTTTCAGGTAATCCAGAATCGCGTCCGGTCCATGGCCTTGGTCCATGAAAGACTCTACAAGTCAGAGGATTTCACCTCCATCGGCTTCGAAGAATATATACGAGACCTGTGCGCGCGCCTGTTCGACTCCTTCATGGTGGATCCCGGACGCATCAACCTGAAAGTTGATGCCGGAAATCTCTCCATAGCTGTCGACAGAGCGATCCCGTGGGGGCTGGTCATCAACGAGCTGGTATCAAATGCGCTGAAGCACGCTTTCCCGGATAACCGCTCCGGCGAGATTTCAATATGCTTTCGTTTGGACGGAGATGACTGGCTTATTCTTACGGTCGCTGATACCGGAGTCGGCATGCCGCCGGATCTTGATTTCAATAACACCGGGACGCTGGGTCTGCAGCTGGTAAACATGCTCACACTTCAATTGAACGGGCAGATATCCATGGAAGGCGCGACGGGCACGGCGTTCACCATCCGTGCCCGGAGAAGTTGACCCGGGGGCGCCTGATGTGACGCAAATAGACAATTTGCTTATTCAAGTCAGCAGGAAAAGAATAAGTAAGTTGAGAACCCAAATTTTCGCGTGAATTGCGCTTTTTCCCTTGATATAGCCTACTATCTGCGACACTGCATACTTCGGTGGAATAGAAACATATATGTGAACATGAGCGGGGCATAAATGCCCCTCCAAAACCATGCACTCGCGCTGCCTCGCGAGTTCTCGAAAAGTTTCCCCTAGTTCCTTACGGATTCGACCAGAGAGAACCTTTTCGACGATACTTCGGAATCCAAACTATGTGGTACTTGCATTCCCATACTTAATGGCATAGACTTCCAACTGTCGTCAACGGAAGCCTCCTTTGCTGAGAACTTTGAGCGATTCACAGTGGGGAGGTTTTCATTTTATACCGGAACTGTCAAACTGTTCAGGTCCCCCGGCAAAGCCGGGGGGGTTCCTGTTGTACTAATTCATTGTAGGCATGGTGAACTCGGCTGCCGAACGCTTTCCGACAGGCCATCGCGAGGTTATGGTCTTCAGGCGTGTATAAAAATGTATGCCTTCGGTGCCATGCATATGCACATCGCCGAACAGCGAGCGTTTCCAACCGCCGAAGCTGTGATATGCCATCGGTACTGGGATTGGGACATTAATGCCTACCATGCCCGCCTGAACCTGAGAACTGAAGGTGCGTGCCGTGTCACCGTCCCGGGTGAAGATGGCGGCGCCATTTCCGTACTCGTGTTCATTGATCATTTTGATGGCGGAGGAAAAATCCGGTACGCGAACAATAACCAATACCGGTCCAAAAATCTCCTCTCTGTAGATTCGCATGTCTGTGGTGACATTATCAAAGAGACATCCGCCCAAAAAGCTGCCGTTTTGTATACCTTCACCTGAAATGTCCCTGCCGTCGACAACAAGAGTCGCTCCTTCTTCAATACCTAGTTCAACGTACTTCTTCACACGTTCCAGGTGTTCCATGCTGATTAGAGGGCCCATCTGCGAAACGGGATCGCTGGCCGGCCCAACCTTTAACTCTCTGATCTTGGGTGCGAGAATATCTACAACTGTGTCGGCAATTTTGTCTCCAACCGTCACCGCCACGGAAATTGCCATGCAGCGTTCGCCGGCTGCACCGTAGGCTGCTCCTATGAGTGCGTTAACGGCTTGATCCAAGTCAGCATCTGGCATGATGACCATATGGTTTTTTGCTCCTCCCAACGCCTGTGCACGCTTGCCGTTACCTGTAGCTGTTTTGTAAATATGCTCCGCCACAGGGGTGGAGCCTACAAAGCTGATACCGGCAACACTCGGATGTACAAGCAGGGTGTCGACGGCTTCACTGTCGCCGTTCACCACATTTAGCACACCATCTGGCAACCCGGCCTCTTGCATCAGTTCGGCCAGCCGTAATGCCGTGGAGGGAACCTTTTCGGAAGGTTTAAGAACAAAAGTGTTCCCGCAGATGATAGAGAGCGGAAACATCCACATGGGAACCATTGCCGGAAAGTTGAATGGCGTAATGCCAGCACACACACCGAGTGGTTGTCTGATAGAGTGGCTGTCCACGTTGCTGCCAACGTTTTCCGAAAAGTGACCTTTCAGGAGATGTGGGGCGCCGCACGCGAACTCAGCCACCTCCATGCCTCTGATTACTGATCCCCTAGCGTCCTCAAACACTTTGCCGTGCTCGTTCGAGATTATTTTCGCCAATTCGTCGAGGTCTCGATTCAGCAGTTCGATGAAGCGGAACAGGACGCGCGCACGGCGCAAAGGTGGTGTGTCACGCCAAGCAGGAAAAGCATTTGATGCGGCTTCAATGGCCAGTGTTGTTTCTACGGCTGAAGCCATGGGCACGTGAGCGATGATTTCGCCTGACGCTGGATTGACTATCTCGCCGAATCGTTCGCTGCTTCCTTGAACGCGCCTTCCATTGATGAAATGATACAAAGTGTCAGCCATGAGTTTCACTCCTTTTGTGGTCTCGTGTCCATGTCTCGGGTAACCCTTATTCAGTCTTCACTCCTGATCTCCCAGTCACTGATTTGCTTGAATAGATGGCGTCCCGTTCGGCACAAGCAAAGAATAGATAGATATGGACTCTCTTGTCAATATATATTATAATATTTGGGTATATAAAATTTGAAAAGGAAGAATCTTTTTTGAAAATTGTATTATACGACGAGTCGTTGGCTATCCTAGGCAAGAGGGAAGACAGCCACTTGGAGTATGCGTCCGCTTCTTTCACCCGAAAGAAGAACTCTTTTGGCTTGTCGTGAAAAAAATCCGAATGATATGAGCGGGGGTGGGTGGATGAAATGCGATGTGGTTAAAAGAACGAATGCATTAGGCAATATTGTAGAAAAATACCGTATTCAATCCGCTATTCTAGCTCTCATGCTCCTTTCAATGATGTGGGGCTACAATTGGGTTGTGATGAAAGTGGCCCTGAGATATTGCGGGCCATTTTCTTTTGGCGCGCTGAGAACCTTTCTCGGTGCCCTCAGTCTGTTTCTTGTTCTTTTCGTCAGGGGGGGGAGTTTTCTTCCGAAATACCTGCCGGAGGTCATGCTGCTCGGTCTGTTGCAGACAACAGGTTTTATCGGGTTCATGATGTGGGCGCTGGTTGCGGGCGGGGCGGGGAAAACCGCTGTTCTGGTATATACCATGCCTTTCTGGACCCTTGTCCTGGCAAGGTTTTTCCTTGGAGAGCGTTTTCGTGGCGCACAGTGGCTGGCGGTATTTCTGGCCCTCGCAGGCCTGCTGCTCGTTTTCGAACCCTGGCATTCCCACGGAAGCCCGGCATCGAATGTTCTGGCGTTGTTATCCGGGATATCGTGGGCAGCAAGCGTCATCGTCGCCAAAAGGATTCAATGCAAAAAAGATACGGACCTTCTCACCCTGACCGCTTGGCAGATGTTTTTCGGTTCCATTCCCCTGGTGTTGCTGGGAATGATTGGGGCGGACAACACGATTACCTGGTCCGGCTATTTCGTCTGGGCGCTTTTGTATAACGTTGTGCCCTGCAACGCCCTCGCCTTCCTTTTGTGGCTCTTCATTGTGCGCAATCTTCCTGCCGGCGTTGCGGGCATGGGGTCGCTGGCAACGCCGTTGGTCGGTGTAGTATGTGCATGGTTTGAGCTTGGTGAAAACCCGGGGTACGTTAAAGGCGGGGGGATGCTTCTGATTGGTGTTGCCCTGCTTTTTCTGGCACTGCGGGCAATAACGGTACACTCCGCGCCCACGTGCAAAAACAACTCCCCGTTGCTCGGCAGGGACTAGACTTGTATTGATACGTCAGCGTTCTCCTCGTCCTCGTTTCCTCCACGCAACTCTTCCAGTTCCTCTTCAACCACGCAGATGTGACGGTACATGGCATCAGCGGCAGCCTGCCCATCCCGTGATGCGATAGCCTCAACTATGCTCTCGTGGGCGGCAAGCACCTTTTCGGAGAAATCCAGGCCGGGCTTCAGGTGACTTTTCAGATCGATAAGTAAGCTATTGACGAAGTCGAGAATGAGAATCATCGCCGGGTTGCCGCTTGCCTTCGCAAGCAGTACATGGAAAGAGACCTCTTCCTTGGTTGCCGGTTTCTTCCGCTTGAGGCTTTTGCCGTACGCTTCATTCAGGGATTTCAGTTTTTCTATGTCTTGCTCGCCAAGCCGTTCCGCCGCCAGCCTCGCCAGGTATGGTTCAAAGATCTTCCGCACCTCGCACAGATTCTTTACCGACACGTTTTTAAAATAGAGAAAGCTGGCAATCATGTCCCTCGTGTTGTCCATGTCGATTTCACAGATTACCGGGCCGCCGCCTGCGCCCTGCCGTATCTCGATGAAACCCATGGATTCGAGAGCCCGCAATGCTTCGCGCAGGGTATGCTTGCTCACTCCGAACTGGAGAAGCAGTTCTTTCTCCGAGGGAAGCTTGTGGCCGGGTTTCAGCTTTCCATTCAGGATCGCTTGCCGTACCTGTCTCACGATATGCATCGATCTTTTTTCCTGAATAGCAGAGTTAAACATAAAAATCCTCCAGATTTTTGTAAATTCTGGCCGAAAAGGCTGTGTGTGTCAAGGGATAAATACAATTATTACAATATTATACAAGTAAAAAGGCTGAAGGATATAGTGGTGTCCAAGGAGTAATGCATTAAATATTCAAATAAATCAGTATATTGTAAAAATATAGCCATATATTATAACTTTTCTATTGACATTTAGGGTCATCCGTTATAAGTAAGCGCATCAATGAGGGATTTGGTGTTCTGAACGTGCTGTCGCTGTTTCGGAAGAGCCGGAAAGCCTTCCTTGCCTGATGAAGCTGCACGCAACACCCAACGAAATCCGAAGGGAGGTGAAATCGGCGGTCTAACGTGCG
>CALABV010000026.1 GCA_937886325.1 uncultured Geobacter sp. | reverse complement strand
AACCTGTTCCCCTTTCCAGCATGTGCACGGTGTTCGCCGAATCGGAGGTCATCGGTCTGCTGGCCCGCGGAACCGGCAAGGGAAGCATCGCGGCGGGCATCGTCGACACCATTGCCCGGCGCATCCAGGGACTGGCGGGAAGGGTTCCCCTCATGGAAACTGTTGCTTTTACCGGCGGCCTGGCTCGGAACGGACACATTTGCGGAAAAATTGCCCTTTACCTGGACACGCGGCTTCATGTTCCGGCTGAACCCCAGTTCGTCGGCGCCCTGGGCGCGGCCCTGATTGGGTGCGAAGGGTAAAGACAAAGGGTGAAAAGTGATAAGTGATAAGTGAAAAGCAGGCGGAAAAAAAGAAAATGTGTTGAAAGGACAAACACATGACAGAACCAAAAACATTTTCGGAGATTTCGACGCTGCGGGAACGGAATGCACTGGCCGTAAAAGAGGCCAAGGAAAAAGGCCTGCGCGTGGTCGGCACCTACTGTCTCTACTCCCCCGCTGAGATGGTGATGGCGGCCGGCGCGATTCCGGTGAAGCTGTGCGGCACGAGCCAGAATCCCGTTCCCGCCGCGGAAAAAGTTCTCCCCAGGAACCTTTGCCCGCTCATAAAGTCCAGCTATGGATTTGCCGTCACCGACACCTGCCCCTACTTTCACTTCGCGGATCTTCTCATTGCCGAAACCACCTGCGACGGGAAGAAGAAGATGTACGAGCTCATGGGAGAGATGAAACCGCTCCACCTGATGCAGCTCCCCCAGGTGCAGGACGAGGCCGCACTCTCCTACTGGACCGGTGAGATGAAGCGGCTGAGAACCAGGCTCGAAAAAGAATTCTCGGTGGAAATCACCGATGAGAAACTACGCGACGCCATCCGTCTGGCAAACGACGAACGGAGGTCCCTGAAAGAGTTTCAGGACGTGTGCAAAAACAATCCCGCTCCCATCTGCGGCATGGACATGCTCACGGTGCTTCATAACCGCGGCTTCTCCGTCGACAAGCGCGAGGCAATCGAGCTGGTTGACCGCCTCACGTCGGAATTGCGCGAGATGGCGGACAACGGTCTGTCGCCGTTTCCACCATCAACCCCGCGCATCCTGTTGAGCGGCGTTCCCGTGGGCATCGGTTCGGACAAGGTGGTGCGGCTTGTCGAGGAGTGCGGCGGCAGCGTGGTCTGCTTCGAAAGCTGCGGCGCCTACAAGAAGATCGATCCGATCGAAGAGAGAGGAGACCTGCTGGAAGCCATGGCCGATCGCTACCTGCGCATCCCCTGCTCGTGCATGTCCCCCAACGAAGGACGTTTCCCGCTGGTGGAACGGCTGGTCCGCGAATTCCAGGTGGACGGCGTCATCGACCTCACCTGGCAGGGATGCCACACCTACAACATCGAGTCCTACAGCCTGAAAAGGCATGTCCGGGAAACCTCGAATGTGCCTTTCCTGCAGATAGAAACCGACTACTCAGAGTCCGACACCGAACAGCTCAAGGTGCGCATCGAGGCGTTCCTGGAGATGATCAACCGGTCGAAACGGGCCGGAAGCGGCGAGGATACAGCTTGATGGAATCATGGATTTCAGGACTTAAATCACTTGCAGGGAGTATTGAATGGGAGTTTTTTCTGAACTGAGATACCGTATCGGAATTTTACTTACGGGAATGCTCGTCATGCTTTCCTTTCCCGGGTTCAGCCTCGGCGCGTCGATCTCCGTATCCGGCGAGGTAAGGCAGCCCATTACGCTGTCCGCGGATGAACTGAGGGCGATGCAGCCGTTCTCCATCAAGAACGTCACCCTGCTGGACGAGAAGAAGAAACCGACCGATCCGGAGAGGCTGCTGATGGTCGTTTCCTACAGGGGGGTGCTCCTGCGCGACCTCCTGGAACGGGCGGGAATGAAGCATGTCAGAAAATTCGAACCGGGGGTCTTAATCCGCGTAATTGGCGCGAGTGGTAAGGAAGTCGTGTACTCCTTCGGCGAGATCTTCTATTCCAGCATCGGGCGAAGCGTGCTTCTGGGCTATGAACGGGACGGCAAGGCAGTTGATGAAGGGGACGGGCTTGAGCTCATAACCTCCACCGATGTCCGTACCGGTAGAAGGATTGGGGACGTGCGGGAGATCGTGGTGGAACGGGTCGCCATCAAACTCGAAGCATACACGGACAAGGAAAGGAAGATCGTTCGTCCCCCCAGTCCTCTTATTACCCTGATAGACGGCAAGAGCAACGCGCTGCGGACCATAACCCTCGACACGCTCAAAGCCCTCCCTTCCCTGCGCATCGACGATGCGGTCATGACCGGCGACTGCGAAGGCTTCCGGGGTGTCTACTCCTTTGAGGGCCCGACCCTCAGGACGATTCTGGAGAACAGCGGGGTGAACGTTACGGACAGGGACTACCGGAGATATGTGGTCATCTCCAGCAGCGACGGTTTCAGCGCAGTGTACTCCTTCGGCGAGATCCTCAATTCCCGCTTGAGCGACAACATCATCATCGCCTGGAAGAAAAACGGAGAACTGATTACGGAGGATGGATTCGCCCGTTCGGTGGTGAGGGAGGACAGCACCGGCGGACGTTCGGTACGGCGCATCTCCCGTATCGAGATCCACTGACGGACATTCGATACGAGGCTTACAATCCGGTTTTCTCCGGAAGGCCGGGGTATGAACCATGATTATCAGCGTCAATGACGCGCAAAGGGGGAATGATGAAAGCAGCTATGGCACGAAGACTTTTGTGGTTATTTCTTCTCATAACTGTATTTTCTCTAACGGCATGCGGCGGTTCGTCGGATCCCGCGCCGGAAGCGTCGTCAATGTCCGTGAAGGGTGTAATGTCGCTCATCGGCAGCGGAAGAACCGCGCCCGACGCAAAGGACAGGGTCCTTTTGGTCGACGTGCGATCCAGCAACGACTATATCGAGGGACACGTCCCGCAGAGTCTTACCGTCCCTCTGGAGATGATTGCCGACAACGGCAAGGCCCTGTACACCAACGGCTACGATCGCCTGGACACGACCGCATCAACGACAATCAAGGATTCATGGCTTTCGCACATGCTGGTCAATCAGCTGGTCAACGACTTTGCCGCCACCTATCAGGACGCGGAGATTATCTTCTACGGTGAAACGGTTTCGCAGGGAAGGACGGCAAAGGAACTGGCAAAAAAAATCGGCTTCACCCGTGTATCCTACATGTCAGGCAGCTATGAAGACTGGAAAAAGGCCAAGCCCTCGGATATCGAGATGAATTACAGCGGCATCGAGTCGGTCAACCTTTCCGGCGGCTCCTTTGTCATGACGGGATACATCAACAATACCAACTATGCGAATGTCTCAACAAAGGGAACACACCATGCCATTACGTTCAAGGGGGGAGGCCTGCACAACAACGCTATTTTCCAGGTAAACCTGGCGCCCTTCTGCTTTCAGGAAATGCTGACATATCTCGGCGCAAGCCAACTCGGCAACATGGCCGACGGCATCTTTTTCGGCGACATGAGCGTTTGGAGGAGCAAATTCACGAGCGGACAGGCGGTTGTCTATTCTGTTACCTGGGATGGCGCGGCCGGATACTATGATCTGCACGAGCTGTTCGAAGAAAAGGCATCCTTCTACCAGCCCGACCCGGCAACCTTTAAAAAGGTCGGCTTTGAAGCCCGTATCGGCGGCACAAGGGAGTCGAACCTGAACTGGAACCCGGGCTGCATCTTCTGTTTTTACTCCTGTGTCTGCGGCATAACGAGCAACGGCCTGGCCAACGAGGACACCTGGTTCGCCGATGGCGGGCTGTATAACGAAGACTACGGGGATATGCGGAACTATCACGCGGGCCGTTATTATCCCAAGGCCGCCATGCTCCCCGCCGCGGGACAGCCCGTGAAGATAAAGGTTTCTATCGTTCCACTGTAAAAACCAAGGAAAGTTTTCGCGACATCGATAATCAGGTTTATTTCTTTACAATAAGCGCCCACTTCGACCCCCGCCCCCGCGGACCCACCGAAACCCGCTTCGATCCCGACATGACGTCAGGCATTGGAGCGGGTTTTTCTTTTTCGGGGCAAGAACCTGCTATCAGGAAGAATGTCGGGAAAATGAACAGAAAGAGTTGGAGACACATGATGAAGCACTATCGACGTATCAACCTAAAACCCGGCAACTGGGGAGAAGGATTCGATTGACTCCGCGGAACGCTATTTCTCGTGTCGGAAATACTAACAGGAGGTATCACCCGTGACAAACGTAACAGCACCCATCGACGGCAGCCGGATAACCGTCCCGAAAGAAGCAACAGTCCACGAAGCGGCTTGGAAGGCGGAATTCTTACTCCCCACCCTGTGCCACGACCCCACCAATCAGCCACTATCCACTCCTTCACCCCCTTTACGTACGACCGGCTAGAACAACTATCCGGGCAGTAAAACTGTAAAGCCGCGTAGCGTCCGCATTCCCCGGACGGGGTCTGAATCCGGGACGTACCCTGCCCGCTTCAAAAGCATTATCCCTGACGAACGGGTACGTTCACTGTCGAGGGTTTTAAGTATGTATGCCCAAGCGCGTCGTATGGGTCCGACTTCAGCTCGTTCGCGACGGATATCGACCTCTGGAAAGACTTTTCCGTGTCTCGTCGCACAGGTTTGGGATCCGGTGATCTCTAGAACCGGCTGCCGAAAAAAACAAAACCTGCAGGGAGAATCAACAGCATGAAGAAATACCATCTGCCGGACAAGCTGTAGCCATGACATTTTTTGATAATTATTTATCTAATAATCATTGCTCATTGCTATGTACTATGGTAATTATCGATTTTCATTATTTATGATAACGATACCAATTCTATTGAATCGTTGCTTGTTGTAGAGGATAACCGGTGTAACGGGTGGAAACCCGGTTGCCAAGAAACAAAGAATACACACGATTTACTCAAGGCGCTTATTTCGATCTCCGCTTTCGGCGGACTCACCGAAACCCGCACTGATACCGAGGAATGTACGGTATCCGTGCGGGTTTTTTCGTTTCCGCGGTCGAATCAATCATACACCGCGCACTATCGTGGAAAGATATCACGCGCGGCATTTCGCTCCTTCCATGCCAAGGCCAGTTTCTCCTCTCCCCGGCCGGACGCAAATACGATGGAGCAATGCCGCGCGTTACCAAGTATCGCCCTTGGCCGGAAAAACGGTTCTTCGATTCCGGAAAAGGGCACTACGGGCGCTGACGGGTTTTTCCCATGGCGTCCACTATCTCAAAAGGAGGAGAAAATGGCAGTATGCAAGTGTACGGGTGAACATGTTGATTCACCACAGGAAGTGCAACTGGCTGAGTTGCTGGCGCACTACCGGGGCTACGATGGAGCGTTGATTCCGGTACTTCAGGGGGCGCAGGACATCTACGGATACCTGCCGGCGGAAG
>CALABV010000025.1 GCA_937886325.1 uncultured Geobacter sp. | reverse complement strand
ATATTCCTCGTGCTGAGTTTGTTGGCTTCCAGATCCTTTCCCAGCAGTACCGAACTTGCCTTGATAAGGGCGTAGACGTCAACGCCCTCTTGCAGGCCGAGGTTTTCGACACTCTCGTTGGTAACGATGGACACAAGGGCGTCACCACCTCTCAACGAGAGAACCACCTCCGAGTTAACCGATCCCTTTTTCATCTTGACAATGGTGGCCGAAAAGATGTTCCGTGCGCTTACTTTCATTGATATCCTCTTGATGAAATTATAGAGTTCATGAGCCGAATCGACCCGTTTCGAGATATTGGCAAGGAATTTCGTGTGCTCTTCTTCGATGACCCGGTACTTTTTGATCACCTCGCGCCCCTCTTCGGTAAGCCGGGTGCCGCCGCCCGATTGTCCTCCCGCCATTCGGATGAACAGGGGCTTGTCAGACAGGTTGTTGATTGCGTCCATAGTGTCCCAAGCGTTTTTGTAACATATGCCGACCGCTTTTGCCGCCTGGGTGATGGAGCCATGCTCGTCTATCATTTCCAGGAGTCTGATTCTGTCGCTGCCTAAAAATTCCAAATCCGCCTTGCAGAGTGATACCGATCCGGAAACTTCCATCTTCTTTTTGGGAGTAGCCATGTTCTTCCCATCTCCTTTTGGGGTAAACTCATCTATCATGCTCAAAATATCCAGTCGTGCTATACTTTAAAAAAGGAGTAACTACTTATGGATAGATTCAGAGAAAGAGATACTCGTTTCCCAGGATCTCAGCAAGATTGGGAATCGACGCAAAGCATTGAGGTGGCAAGACAACCGCCTGTTCACTTCCACAGCCCAGCATACTTAATCTATGAGACAAAAAAACTTCTTGCAGTACGTATGAAAGAATCACAAGAGTCAAAAAGAATCGGAAGGGCTAACTTTTTGAAGGCCCGATAGTATCTGGAGGAATGTCACATGCCTATTTTTCATTATCTTTCTATCTGTAATCTGTCCTCGAAAAAACAGAAATAATCCTGGTTCAATATCAAAATCCACAACATCATTTTCTGCTTTTATACTGTAGAACCTGCCTTGAGTATCGCTACACGTTAATAGATATCCAGATTCTCTTTTCTGTACATCATTCACTTTTAGTTTGAAATCGTAACGGTATCCTAACTGCCCAAAGTAAGGAGAAGCATAGTTGTTAATTTTTTTGCTTTCGCAATTCAATTGAGCATCGGCTCGTTTTAACATGCCTTTAGCTTCTGCTATAAGCGAATCCTTTTCAGGCTTAGCGGTAGTGTCTTGTTTAATGTAATTCATCATATCACGGCAAATCTTCATCAAATCAATTACAGCATTATCAGACTGACACATGATAAAACCTCATTATGCAGTAAGCATATGACGACGCCGGATTTCAATTTCCTCTAGGTAAATCCCCACCTCTGGTGATGGTTTCTTACTAAAGCCCCAGATCCTCAGGCTTTTTGCCGGCATCCGGGAAGAAAAGTGGCGCGCCGAATTTCTCAACACCGTATGAACCGATAAGCTTCTGTGTTGTTGGGGAAACCATGAAATTGGCAAAGGCCTTGGCTCCGGCCGAATTCACCTTGGGCCACTTGGCGGCATTCACCTCGATTACATGGTAAATATTCAGCAGTTTCGGGTCCCCTTCCAGCAAAATGACAAGAGAGAGCTTTTTTTTCAGCGCCAGATAAGTAGCGCGATCGGTAAGTGTGTACCCTTTTCTCTCATCCGCTACGAAAAGAGTCTGACCCATGCCGAGACCGGTTTTCATGTACCACTTCTGGTTGTCAGGGTTTACACCTGCAGCTTCCCAGAGCTCTTTTTCCTTGGCGTGAGTGCCGGAGTTATCGTCTCGGGAGAGGAATAGAGCCTTGCCGGCAGCAATTTTCTTGAACACCTCGGAACTGGTTATGGAGCCGAGTACTTTTGCTGGGTCTGTAGTTGGACCAACCACGATAAAATCATTATGCATTACCAACCGGCTGGAACTGCCGGCTCCCATTGCCATGAACTTTTTTTCCGTATCCGGGGAGTGCACCAGCAGCAAGTCGACTTCGCCCCTCTGTCCCATTATGATGGCCTGACCCGAGCCGACAGTAATTGTTTTGACGATATAACCACTCTCCTTTTCAAAAAGTGGAATGAGAACGTCCAGAAGCCCAGAGTCCTGGATGCTGGTAGTAGATGCAAGGATAAGGGATTTTGAGGCAGCCAGGGCAGAGGCAGTCAGTCCACAAGACAGTATGGTCAGGGTTGAGATGAGTGCTATGATACGGAGCAACAACGGAAATTTATTCATGGTGTGTTCCTTTCCTTATGGAGAACCCCTTCTCTTTCCTTTCTATGTGCAAGTATGAATTGCTAAATCGGGACCCCTGCCGCAAGCAGGTCGCTTTTAAGTTCCTGAGCCTTTGCGGGCTCAAGCTGGCCATGGAAGAGGGACTTTATTACTGTTGGCCGTACATTGAGAATTTCCGCAATGGCCCTTGCCTGATAGCCGTTGCGGGCGAGCCGTGCCTCCATACCGTCAATATCTTTCGCCAGCACGCTCTCGACAACCTCCACGGTTATGGGCTTCAGTCCACTTTTGTACGCCTCTTCAACTGCCATGGCAAGGTACTGGTTTATCTGCAGAGGAGTGGCGAGTCGATCCGCAATCAAGGCGAGCGCATCGATACTGATGATATCCTGGGGTTTGGTCCGTTCAGAGGCACACCTGCCAATCAACCAGTCAAGGTACTCCTTGCGACTTCCCTTGATCCCTTCCAGTGTCAGCACGGTTGCCCGTGCGCCGATCTCTTCCATGGATGACCGGCGCAAATCGTTTTTCAGCTTCGGGTGACCGGTAAGTACCAGCGAGAGACTGCCGCCGCCATCTTTGACCATTTCCATAAGACGCTTCAAGCCCTTCAAAGTCTTTGAATGCAGGTCATGGGCTTCATCGATAAATAAGGCCACCGGCTTCTGTTTCTTGCAGACCAACTCCCGCAGTTTACGTTCCCGCTTCTCCGGCTGTGTGGGAATGAAGACTTCCTTTTCCGTGGTCAAGTCATAGAAAAGGGCCATAATCAGGATCGGAAGGCTCACCCGGTGCTTGTCGATGGCAAGCGATTGGGCGACGATGACCTCTTTTTCCCTTTCCAGCTCACTCTTGATCTGATGCAGAAGGGTGGTTTTACCGCTGCCGACGATCCCTGTCAACGCCACCAGTTTCCCTTGCTTGACTGCCCCCTTGACCTCCCGGACTATCTGCTGGTGATGGTCTGTCTCGAAGAAGCCTGCATTGTCAAAATCCCTGGTCAATCCGAAGAAATTCATCACATCCATCAGCATGGGGCTTCTCCTTCGACGTATTTTGTGAACATCGGCCGGACCCGGCTAAACACTGCGGCCTTATCCAGGGTCTCGTTGAGGATTTCATTGATTTGGTCAACCTGCTCCGGCGAAAGCTTGGCCAGAGGTGTTCCCAGGTGGTCGGCGATAGCCAGTTTTGCGGCAAGAACAGTTGGGAATGCCGGTTCTCGGAACGGGTCGGGCCGGTTGAACGCTTCTCCCTTCAGGTTGCTATTGTCGGCGGCCAAGGGAAGAGGTTCATGTCCAGTGAGCGCGGAGCGGGGCAGAACGAGTTTGCCGGCCAGAACTTCGATACGGTCGGCCCGCTGCTGTGCCTTGGATTTTTTGTATTGCCGGAACCGATGGAGGGGAATCGGCCCGCTTATCGGTGCGTAAGGGCCAGAGCGGCGCTCACCATGTTCTATATAGAGTTCAGTATCGAAGAGACCCCACCAGAGGATTACCTCTTCATCGGCCAGGTCAGGATCAACCTGATAGCTCGTGCCGTGTACGGTCACACGGGCATCACTTCCGACTTTGCG
>CALABV010000024.1 GCA_937886325.1 uncultured Geobacter sp. | reverse complement strand
GACAACACGGTAACGTATACGCCCGCACCTGATTTCAGAGGAACGGACAGCTACACGTATACGGTGTCGAGTCCAGCCGGGGTCACCGAGACGGCGACGGTAACGGTAACCGTGGATCCAACGGTCGATATTGCAAACGACTCCGCACGGACGTCCGAAGATACGCCGATTCGGACGGATGTGCTTGCAAACGATACCTTCGAAGGTACGCCGGTTGTTACAGCCGTAACCCAGGGAAAACACGGCAGGGTCACTATCAATGCCGACAACACGATTACCTACAGGCCGAATCCCGACTACAACGGCACGGACAGCTATACCTATACGGTTACCAGCGGTGAGGTCACGGAGACTGCCACCGTGAGGATTACGGTGACGCCTGTTGTGGACATTGCCGATGATATGGTGGTGACCGATGAAGATACTCCCGTCACCTCCAACGTCCTCTCCAACGACTCTTTCGAAGGGACGCCCGTGGTCTCCTCTGTCACCCATGGGACACACGGCACGGTGGTTATCAACCCGGACAACACGATAACGTACACTCCGGATCAGGATTACAACGGCACGGACACCTACACCTACACGGTGACCAGTCCTGCCGGAATTACGGAAACGGCTACGGTGACTGTCACCGTCAACCCCGTCAATGACCCTCCCTTCGCGGTCGACGAAACCGCACGTACCGGCGAGGATACGCCGATTACCCTTTCCGTTCTCGGTAATGATGGGGACATAGACGGGTCGGCTCCGTCGATAGCCCGGATCAACGGGACGGCAGTGTCCGCAGGCATTCCCGTATCCGTGGAAAACGGTTCCGTGACGGTCAACGACGACGGCACCCTGACTTTTGCCCCGTTGCCCGATTACCATGGTGAGGTCAGTTTCACGTATACGATTTCCGATGGAAGGGGAGGCCTCAGTTCCGCGACGGTTACGATAACGGTCACCGCCGTGCCTGACATTGCCGACGACACGGTTGTCACCACTACAGACACCCCGGTCACGACCACTGTCCTCGCCAACGACGATTTCGAAGGGGCACCGAAGGTCACAGCCGTCACCCAGGGAGTGAACGGTACGGTAGTCATCAACGAGGATGGCACGATCACCTACACCCCGGACCCGGGCTTCAACGGGCAGGACAGCTACACCTATACCGTGACCAGCGGCGGTGTCACCGAGACCGCCACGGTGACGGTTACGGTGAATCAGGGATACACCGGAGGAATGGTCACTCCGCCCTCGCCGGAGCCCGCTTCTCCGCCCGCTCTCCCGTCCATGATTGATCCGCTTCCTCCCCCCGCTCAGGTTCCCGTCCCCGATCCTGTTCCCGACCCCGGTCGACACCTTGAAGAGCTGTCGGAACTGCTGGCGGAACAGGATTCTCCTTGGCTTTTCCTGTATGGAGAGTATCCTCCCGGCTGCACGGACGGGTTGTATCTCCGCATGGACCCGCCACCCCAGGAGGTCATCATCGAGCAATTTTCGCGGTTCCAGTTGCCGCAGGGCATTTTCGGTACCTGCCGGAGCGATGCGAGGGTAACCCTTACCGCCACCCTGCCCGATGACGAACCGCTTCCTCCGTGGCTGGCTTTCAACGCGGTTTCCGGTACCTTCTTTGGAACCGCGCCGGAGGGCGCCCCCTCAGTGATGGTCATCAAGCTGACAGCGCAGGATGAGCGCGGCCATCGGGCCACAGCGACCTTCACGCTCCGCATCATTCGCGGGGAGCAGCGGATGGAGGTTCTCGATATTCAACGCCATGATGCACAGCAGGATCTTTTCCACCTGAATCCTGCACCGTCGCAACAGCCTGCAGGTCGGGATTCACGGGAAGGCGCCCCGGAGAAGGGAGTTTCGCAGCCGAATGACCTTCCCCAAGGGCGAAGGTCATTGTCCGAGCAGTTTGACCGGCACGGCCGCAGGGGTCTTGAGACCGAGAGGCAGCAGATGATACGGACCCTGCAGAAGGGTTTCGCCGCGCGACGCGGTTGATGGACCGGCCGCGGCTTTGCCGCGCCGTCGGGATACCGACTATACTCATTACGAGGAGAACTTTTGCATGACGACTATCGGAAAACGGATACTGGCATGTCTGGCACTGGGCACGCTCCTGGCCGGATGTGCCGTCAGAACGGTTCCCCTGACGGATGCCGAGGTGGCGGAGCAGATCGGCGACGATATGAAGCGCATCTATCAGGACCAGCCGCCCCTCAAGGGTCCGATTACCCTGGACGAGGCCATCAGCCGCACACTTGCCAATAACATGGATTACCGGCTCAAGATGATGGAGGAAGCCCTGGCCCTTCGACAGTTGGACGTGGTTTCCTATGAAATGCTTCCCCGGTTGGCGGCTAACGCCGGATACGCGGAGCGGGACAAGTTCAACGCATCGTCGAGCACCAGCATAATTTCCGGCAAACAATCCCTGGAGCCTTCCTATTCCCAGGATAAGCGGGACACGACGGTGAACCTCGCGCTCACCTGGAACATCCTTGATTTCGGGGTCAGCTATTTCCAGGCAAAACAGCAGGCGGACCGGGCGTTGATAATGAACGAACGGCGACGCAAGGTGACCCATGTCCTGGTGCAGCAGGTGCGCCATGCCTATTGGCTCGCCCTCGGCGCCCAGCAGCTGGAAGGGCGGCTGGAACCGTTGCTCGTTGATGTGCGGAAGGCGCTCGATGATACCGAGATCATGGAACGACAGAAACTAAGGCCTCCCCTGGAAACACTCACGTACCGCAAGACCCTGTTGGAGACAATGAGGCAGGTGGAGGCATTCCGTGATGAACTGCGTCAGGCGAAGCCGAAGCTGGCCACGCTCATGAATCTGCCGCCTGGGCAGAAGTTCGAGCTTGCCGCTGACAGTTCCATGGAGATCCCCGCCCCTCCGGAGAGTCTTGAAGCGCTTGAAACATTGGCACTTAAGCTTCGTCCCGAACTGATGGAGGCCCGTCTCCAGGAACGGATCAGCCTCTATGAAACCAAGAAGGCCATTGCCCGTATGTTGCCCGGAATTGATCTGACCGTGGGGAAATACTTCGATAACAACTCCTTCCTCTATTACCCCAACTGGATCGAGGGGGGAGCGCGGATAACGTGGAACCTCATGTCCCTTATTACCGGTCCCGCCCAGTACAAGCTGGCCAAATCCCAGGTGGAGGTGAGCAGGATGTCCCGCCTGGCCCTCAGCATGGCGGTCCTTACCCAGGTTCACGTGGCGTATCTAGATTATTTCAGTAAGAGGCGCCAGTATGAGATCTCCGACCAGATCCAGGAACTCGATGCACGGATCTATCGTATCGCGAAAAACGAGACCATTACCGGCGCCCGGAACAGGCTGAACGAGATCCGCGTTGGTGTCGATTCTCTTATGACCGCCTACCGCCGCTACCAGAACTATGCCTCCCTGCAGAATGCCTATGGCCAGTTGCAGGTTTCCGTCGGTATTCCTCCGGACAAGGAGAAAGCCCTTGGTGTGCCTACCTCCGCGCCTCCCGCGCAATCCGCGGTGATGCCGGTGTCCGGAAATGATGCCGTCGCGGCTGCTCCCGCATCCCCACCCGCTCCCGTTGTTCCCCCGGCGACAGACGCGCAACCGGCGCCAGCGAGCGTGAAGCCATGATGCAGGTTTCGCGCTATCTGTTGATTCTCCTGTCGGCGCTCCTTCTCCTGCCCCTAGCCGGCCATGCCGCCGCAGAAGGCGCAGGCGGCGGTCGGACCCGCATCCAGTTGGTGGCGAAACGGCAGACCTCGCTCTCCAGCGAGATCTCCGCCCGCATAGAAAAGCTTCCTTTTAGGGAGGGAGACTCTTTCAAGGAGGGCGATCTGCTGGTGGGGTTTGACTGCGCTCTCCTGCAGTCACAGTTCCGCAAGGCCGAGGCCGAGGCCGAAGCGGCCCGCAACGCCCTGAACGTGAACAGGAAACTGGCCGAGATGGACTCCATAAGCACGTTAGAGCTGCAGCAGTCCGAGGCAAAGGTAAAGGAAAAGGAAGCGGAGGAGACGGCCATGAGGGTATCCGTTTCCAAGTGCGATCTGAAGGCGCCGTTCGGCGGCAGGGTCGCTAAGCTGTCCGTGGATCCCCATCAGTATGTGATACCGGGAAAGCCGCTGATGGATATCATGGAAACCGGGGCCCTGGAGGTCCGAACGATAGTTCCTTCCCGCTGGCTTGCCTGGCTGAAGCCGGGGGGCCGTTTCTCGGTACAGATTGAGGAAATGGGAGGGAGGAGCTATCCGGCGCGGGTCATCCGGGTAGGGGCGCGCATCGACCCGTTGAGCCGCACGGTTACCCTCGCCGGCGAGGTGATGGGGAAACATCCCGAGCTGCTGCCGGGAATGAGCGGATGGGCGAGTTTTCGGGGAGGAAAATGACGGACCGGGCAGAAGAACGGAATCTTAAGTTTTTCGGACTGCTGTTGCAGCTGTCCCGAAGGGTGCGGAGCTCCCGTTCCCTCGATGAAGCGTCTTTTATCGCAGTCAACGAGACCAAACAGCTGCTTTCCTACCGGCAGGCCGTCATCTGGCTGAAGGGGCGGGGGGTTGCGGCAATCTCCGGTCTTCCACTCCCCGAGAGGAATTCTCCCTATCTCAACTGGCTCTCCGAACTGTTTCCCGCCCTTCCCTTCAGCAAGGAGCCGCGCACCGTTAACGCGGATGATATCCCGCGGCGTATTGCCGACGAGTGGGCCGAATGGCTGCCTGCCGCCGCGCTGCTGCTTCCTCTCACGGCGCCCGACGACACGGAGATCGGGTTTGTCCTGTTGGCTCGGGGTGAGCCGTGGGACGAACAGGAACTCCCCCTTGCGATGGAATTATCCTCCATCTTCGGCCAGGGTATTGCTTTCCATATCCGTACCCGTCCATGGTGCGAGCGCGCTCGGCTTCTCGTACGCCGATGGCGAATCAAGGCGCTGGCGCCGGTTGTCCTGATCGTCGCGCTCTGCTGGCCGGTGCATATCTCCGCACTGGCGCCTGCTGAGGTGACTCCGAAGGATCCCTTTCTCGTCCGAGCTCCCCAGGACGGTGTCATCGATGCTTTCCTGGTCCGCCCCAACGAGCAGGTTAAGGCGGGACAACTCCTGTTCCGGTTGGACAAGACCAATGTGCGCGCAAAGGTTGGGGCCGCCCGCAAGGCATACGAAGTGGCGGCCGAGGAATATCGCCAGGCGTCTGTTCTCGCGTTGAGCGATGACCGGGGCAAAACTGAGATGGTTCCCCGGCAGGGAAAGATGGAGGAGCGGGCCGTTGAATTTTCCTACTCCAGTCAGCTTCTCCACCGACTGGAGGCAAAGTCGCCCCGTGACGGGATCGCCGTTTTCAACGACCCGAACGACTGGGTGGGGAGGGGGGTCTCCATCGGCGAAAAGGTATTGCTCATCGCAGACCCGGGAAAGGTCGAGCTGCTTGTAAGGCTGCCCGTTGCCGATGCCATAGCCCTGGAGCCGGGTACCCGCATCACGTTTTATCTCGCGACCGACCCCCAAAATCCGCGAGAGGCCATCCTGCGCAGCGCATCGTACCGCGCCGAACTCGCGCCGAGCGGTATCGTCGCCTACACCCTGAAAGCCGACTTCAGTGGTTCCCTGCCTCTTCCCCGCATCGGCCTGAGCGGAACGGCCCGGATTTACGGGAAAAAGGCTTCTCTCGCCTATGCCCTGTTCCGTCGCCCTCTGACCTCTCTCCGACAGAGGCTTGGATGGTAGAATCGTTCGCACTTCCCCCCCTGCGTCAGGAAATCGGACTCTACCCCGCCCCCCCGGGCCGTGACGGCGCTCCTTCCTGGTCGTTGCACGACCCGGCCGCGAACCGTTTCTACCTCATTACCTGGCCCGCCTTCGAGATGCTTTCCCGTTGGCGCCTGGGCACTCCCGCTGCGGTTGCGGAAGCCGTTAACCGTGAGACCACCCTTACGGTCACGGAAGATGACGTGGCCACTCTGGTCCCCTTTCTGCAGGCCCACTTTCTGACCGATTCCTCCACCCCCCAGGATACCGCTCGTATTCTCGAAATAAGGGGTAGGAGCCGGGCGCGCTGGTGGCTCTGGCTGGTAAAGAATTACCTCTTTTTCAGGATTCCATTGTTTCGTCCCCAGCGGCTTCTGGAAAAACTTGATCCATGGATACAGCCGCTATTTACTCCCACCTTCGTCATGGTTCTGGTGGGACTTGCGGGCCTGTCTCTCCTGCTCCTGTCGCGTCATTGGGACGAGTTCATCCATTCCTTCACGACCTACCGTACCCCGGGAGCGCTTCTGGTCCTTGCCCTGATCATCCCCTGCGCCAAGGTCTTCCATGAACTGGGGCACGCCTGTGCGGCGCGGCGTTTCGGTTGCCGGGTCCCTTCCATGGGAATCGCGTTTCTGGTGATGGCGCCCATGCTCTATACGGACACCAATGAGGCATGGAAGCTCTCCTCGCGAAGGCAGAGACTGATTATCAGCAGCTCCGGAATCCTCGCGGAAACCGTGCTGGCGGTCTGCGCAACCTTGGCGTGGGTCTTTCTTCCAGACGGCGCTCCGCGGGCGGCGGCATTCTTTCTTGCCACCACCGCCTGGACCATGACGCTTGCCGTCAACGCAAGCCCTTTCATGCGATTTGACGGCTATTTCATCCTTTCGGATATTCTGGGCACACCCAATCTCCATCCCCGGTCCTTTGCCTTCGGGACGTGGTGGTTGCGGGAGCGGTTGTTCGGCTTCGAAGACCCCGCGCCCGAGCAGATGTCGCCCGCCATGCGCCGTTTTTTCATCATATTTGCCTTCGCGGTCTGGCTGTACCGCCTGGTTGTTTTTTTCGGGATTGCCCTGCTGGTGTACCACTTCTTTTTCAAGGCACTCGGCATCATCCTCTTCGCGGTGGAGATCGTCTGGTTCATCGCCCTGCCGATTGCACGCGAGGTCAAAAACTGGCTGAAACGGAGAACAGATATGAAACTGAACGTCGCCACACTGCGAACCGGACTGCTGGCCCTGGTGGCGGTTGTCCTCCTCCTCGCTCCCTGGCAGGGATCGATACGGGCTCCCGCAATGCTGGGGGCGGTCCGTGAACAGCGTATCGTATCTCCCCAGCCGGGTCTTGTGGTCTTCGGTCCTGTCCCCATAAGTTCCGAGGTACGAAAAGGGGAGATGCTGGCGAGAATAACCTCTCCGGACATTGACGCGAAAATTGCCCAGGCGGCTCCTACCGCGTCGGTGACTTACTGGCAGATGACCCAGCAAAGCTTCGATGAGGAACTGCAGCAGCAGGGAATGGTGTTGCGGAAGCAGTGGGAGGGGAGTGCGGGCGTGGTAGGCGGGCTGAAGGAAGAGAGGGACCTGCTGCGGCTTCATGCCCCCTTTGGCGGTACCGTGGTATATCGCAACGAAGACGTGATGGAAGGAGCCTGGGTGGGGTCACGGGAGTGGTTGCTGAGCGTGGCCGACAGGAGCGCCAACCGGGTGGACGCCTATGTGGAGGAGAAGGATCTGCCCCGCCTTTCCGTTGGAGCAAAGGCACGCTTCATTCCCGATGCCTCTGATTACGGTGCGTTTTCTTGCCGCGTAGCCGAGATAGACAGGGTAAACCTCTCTCCCCTTGACGACCTGTCACTGGCATCTTCCCACGGCGGCCCTATCCCCACGTCATCGGATCAGCGCCATGACGCTGTTCCCCTTTCTCCGCGTTTCAGGGTCCGGCTTGACACCTGCTCTCCGGCGATCGTCCCGCCCCTCAGGTTGCGGGGAGTTGCCCATCTGCGTGCCGCGCGCCAGTCTCCGGCGGTGGAGATGCTCCGGTACCTCCGCGCGGTGCTTGTTCGGGAAAGCGGATTGTAGTTTCCTGCATGTTCTTGCCTCCCGGCTTCGGTTGGTGAATCGTTCTCTTCGGGTGACTCCATCCGTTGTTGTCGGGTTTTGATGTGTCCACGCAAAAAGGGGGTGCGGCATGTGCCGCACCCCCTTTTTGCGTGGTGAATTTCATTTACGCGTTACCCCAGCTTGTTCAGGAGAGGAACAATCAGCAGGGAAACGATGTTGATGATCTTGATCATCGGGTTGACCGCCGGTCCGGCGGTGTCCTTGTACGGGTCGCCGACGGTGTCGCCGGTTACCGCGGCCTTGTGCGCGTCTCCGCCCTTGCCGCCGTGGAAACCGTCTTCGATGAGCTTCTTGGCGTTGTCCCATGCGCCGCCGCCGGTGGTCATGGAGATGGCGACGAAGATGCCTGTAACGATGGTGCCGACGATCACGCCGCCCAGCGCCTTGGGACCCAGGGTAAAGCCGACGATGACCGGCGCCGCGATGGGGATGATGCCGGGAATGACCATTTCCTTGAGGGCCGACTTGGTGACGATGTCGACACATGCGGCGTAGTCGGGCTTGCCGGTCCCTTCCATGATGCCTTTGATTTCGCGGAACTGGCGACGCACTTCGGTGACCACGGAGCCGCCCGCCTTGCCGACCGCTTCCATGCAGAGGGCCGCGAAGTAGTAGGGGAGGAGGCCGCCGATGAACAGGCCGACGATGATGTAGGGGTCGGAGAGTGAGAATTCGATGGACTGTCCGGCCAGTTTCAGTTCATCCACGTAGGAGGTGAAGAGAATGACCGCGGCCAGACCGGCGGAGCCGATGGCATAGCCCTTGGTAACGGCCTTGGTGGTGTTGCCCACTGCGTCCAGGGGGTCGGTAACGGCGCGGACCGAATCGTCCAGTTCCGCCATCTCCGCGATGCCGCCCGCGTTGTCGGTGATGGGGCCGTAGGCGTCCATGGCTACGACGATGCCGGTCAGGGAGAGCATGGAAACTGCTGCGATGGCGATGCCGTAGACGCCGGCGCAGGTGAATGCGACGATGATGCCCGCGGAGATGACGATGACCGGAGCAGCGGTGGCTTTCATGGATACGCCGAGTCCGGCAATGATGTTGGTGGCGTGACCGGTGGTTGATGCCTCGGCGATATGCTTCACCGGACCGTATTCGGTGGCGGTGTAGTATTCGGTGATCCAGAAGATGGCGCCGGTGACCACCAGGCCGACGATGGCGGAGATGAAGATATTCATGGCGCTGTACCCTGTCGGGTTGCCTGCCGGGAACATCTGCACCGTGACGAAGTAGAAGGCGATGCAGGCGAGAACTCCGGATGCGATGAGTCCCTTGTAGAGGGCGCCCATGATCTTCTGATTACCGCCGAGTTTGACGAAGAAGGTGCCGATGATGGAGGCGATGATGGAGATGCCGCCCAGGATCAGAGGGTAGCTGACCGCGCCCGCGAAGTTGTTGAAGGCGATGGCGCCCAGCAGCATGGCGGCTATCAGGGTAACGGCGTACGTTTCGAAGAGGTCGGCTGCCATGCCCGCGCAGTCGCCGACGTTGTCGCCCACGTTATCGGCGATGACGGCAGGGTTTCTCGGGTCGTCTTCAGGGATGCCGGCTTCAACCTTGCCCACCAGGTCGGCGCCGACGTCAGCGCCCTTGGTAAAGATACCGCCGCCGAGACGTGCGAAGATGGAGATGAGGGAGCCGCCGAAGCCGAGACCCACCAGTTGGCTCACAATGTCTTTCACCGGAGCGCCGGGCATAATCTGCTGCAGGAGCATGTAGTAGCCGGCAACGCCCAGAAGTCCCAGGCCGACAACCAGCATCCCGGTTATGGCGCCGCCCCGGAAAGCCACGTTGAGCGCCTTGTGAATGCCTGACTTGGCCGCTTCAGCGGTCCGGATGTTGGCGCGGACCGAAACGAACATGCCGATGAAACCGGTTAGGCCGGAGAACAGGGCGCCGACGGCAAAACCGACGGCAGTTTTCCAGCCGAGCGTGAAGAAGAGGAGGGCGAACATGGCCACGCCCACGATGGCGATGATAGAATACTGGCGCTTCATGTAGGCGCCCGCGCCTTCCTGGACTGCGGCTGCGATCTGCTTCATGCGGTCACTCCCCTGGGGGAGAGTCAAGATCCATTTGGCCGATGCAAGGCCATAGACAACCGCCGCCACGGCACATGCCAGGGCGAATACTACTGCGTACTGTTCCATGCAATAATCCTCCTTATATGTAGCCTTTTTCAGGCTGGAATAGGTATGTCTGGAAGGGGTGCGGAAGGACGTATAAGCGCCAACTAGTTATAGGAAAAGCTTCGCTTTGTCAATGGTAAAGTGATGCTGTTCGATATTCGTATTGCGCTTTCTCGTGACGTTCCTATATCATTAAAAAAATATGGCAGGGGCTCGGCGCGATTGGCCGGGAGATTGCCTGCCCGGATTGGGGTGCTCATGGCGACAGCCGGCTTTGTACGAGAATTGAAAAAGATTGTGGGGAGCGAACATGTTGCCGTGGAAAAACAGGATCGCGTCTGTTATTCCTATGACGCCACCCAGATGGAGTTCCTGCCCGATGCGGTGATTTTTCCCGCGAACGCGGATCAGGTATCCCGGATTCTGCGGCTGGCGAATCGAGAGAAGATACCGGTGTTCCCCCGCGGCGCCGGAAGCGGTTTTTCCGGCGGCAGCCTGCCCAAGGGCGGGGGGGTAGTCCTGGTCACGACCCGGATGAACAGAATCCTGAAGATAGACACGGACAATCTTATTGCCGTGGTCGAGCCGGGGGTTGTTACCGGTGATCTCCAGGACGCGGTGGAGAGTCTCGGACTCTTTTACCCGCCGGATCCGGCTTCCCTCAGATTTTCCACCATCGGCGGGAATGTGGCCGAGTGCGCCGGAGGTCCCCGCGCCGTGAAGTACGGGGTAACCAAGGATTTCGTCCTCGGCCTGGAGGTCGTGCTTCCCACCGGCGACATCATCACCACCGGCGGCGAGACCTACAAAGGCGTGGTTGGGTACGACCTGACCAAGCTTCTGTGCGGCAGCGAAGGGACGCTCGGCATTATCACCAGGATCGTGCTGCGGCTGCTCCCCCTTCCCGAGACACGCACGACCATGCTGGCCGTTTTCGACTCCATCGACGGGGCGGCCGGAGCGGTGGCGGCTATCATTCGCGGCAGGATCATCCCGACCACCCTGGAGTTCCTGGATCATTCGGCTCTGACGTGCGTTGAAGGGGAGTTTTCTCTCGGGATACCTTCGGCGGCCCGTGCGGTCCTCCTTATTGAGCTCGACGGAGAAAAGGAACTGGTGGAGAAGCAGGCGGCGCGAATCGGCGACCTGATCCGGCCTCTGGGACTCATCGAATTCAAGGCTGCCGCCGATGCGGCAGAGGCGGAGGAACTCTGGAAGGCGCGCCGGCTGGTCTCGCCGGCGCTCAGGAAGGTGAATCCCGACAAGATCAACGAGGATATTGCGGTCCCCCGGAACCGGGTGCCGGACATCATCCGCAGGATTGACGAAATCAGGGAGAAATACGGGATTCCCATTATCAACTTCGGCCATGCCGGGGACGGCAATATCCATGTAAACATCATGATTGACCGGAGCAAACCGGGTGAGACCGAAAAAGCCGAGGATGCAGTGCGGGAGATCTTCCGGGCGACTCTCGACCTGGGTGGCACCATGTCGGGCGAGCATGGGGTCGGTCTCAGCAAGGCGCCCTATATACCCATGGAACTGTCCGGTGAGCAGATTGCCGCCATGAAGGCAATCAAAAAGGCGCTGGATCCCAACAACATCATGAACCCGGGAAAAATTTTTCCGGAATAAAAAACGATGAATGGTGGCGGGTTTTAGTAAAGCCAAACCGAACACCTGACACCTGGACACCTGCATATATGGACCCTTTACATCAAATCGAACAGGAACTGAAAAAATGCGTGAAGTGCGGCGCCTGCCGGGCCCACTGCCCGGTTTTTTCCGTCGTGGGAAGGGAACCGGCGTCGGCGCGGGGCAAGATCGCCCTGGTGCGTGCAGCCCTTTCCGGAAAGGTCGAACTTGATGCCCGAACCCGCTCCGATATGTCGAAGTGTCTCCTGTGCGGCAGGTGCGTGGAAAAGTGCGCCAATGACGTGCCCACCGACCTGATAGTACTCGCCGCCCGTGAAGCGCTGGCGCGAAAGAGAGGGATTACTCCCTTTTACCGGATGGCGGGTATTCTGCTGCAGAACCGCGGCCTGCTGAACGCGGGCGCCTTTCTCGCCTCCCTTTTCGGACCTCTTCTTTTCCGCAAGGTGCCGGAGGCATCGGGGTTGCGTCTCCGTTTCCCGCTGCCATACATCGGCGGGAAGCGCCGTCTCCCGAAGATAGCGGCAAAGCCGTTTCTGTCCCGGCATCCTGAGGTCATTCCGGGTGTGCCCGGCAAGCCGCGAGTCGTCTATTTCGTCGGCTGCATGACGAATTATCTCTACCCGGAGATCGGCGAGGCGGCAATCTCCATCCTCAAGAGCCTCGGATGTACGATCGTCATCCCGAAGGATCAGCAGTGCTGCGGCTTTCCCGCCCTGTCCGGGGGTGATCTGCCGACATTCAGGCGCCTTGCCGTGCAGAACCTCTCTGCGCTGGAAAAGCATCATGCCGATTACATCATGACATCCTGCGCCTCCTGCGGTGGGGCATTTCACCGCATGTACCCGAAACTGCTCGCGGAACGGTATCCCGACCTGGCTGAACGGTGCCGTTCCCTGGCGGAAAAGGCCGTGGATGCAGTGGAGCTGCTCGAGAAGCTCAGCTTCATCGCAGGGAGCGGACGAACGGAAACGCACATGAGGATTACCTATCACGACCCCTGTCATCTGCGATCCAGGGGGATTACGCGGCAACCGAGGGAACTGCTCGCTGCACTGCCGGATGTCCGGTTGGTTGAAATGGATTCGGCCGATTCCTGCTGCGGTCTCGGTGGAACCTTCAACGTCTATCACTACGGCGCCTCCATGGGGATAAACGCCCGCAAGACCGCGGCAATCCGAAATGCCTCGGTGGATGTTGTCGCGACCGCCTGTCCGGGGTGCATGCTGCAGCTGGCCGACGGCCTGCACCAGGGGGCGGTCGGGACGCGCGTTCTACACATCCTGCAGATTCTGGCCCGTGGGGTTGCGCAAGGGAAAGACCCTTTTTCCCGCTAGTTCCGTACCCGGCGCCGGAGGTTTCTTCTTCGGACCTGCAGGTATCGTTTACTTCTTTTCGGTATAGCGCATTGCGTGGGCACGATGCGCCCTTTCCCGTACATGCTGGCCTCCGGCGCAAGGAGGGTTTTATGTAGAATAAAGACTTTTTTATTGACATTAGACTTAAATTTTTGAATAGTTGCTCTCATCATCCGGTACCAGTGAGATGTATCACCCGTGAAGCAGGAGTTCTTGATGAGCGAGTACAACATCGGCGCGAAACTGAAAAGCCTTCGCCTTTCAAAAAAGCTTACCCTGCAGGCTGTTGCCAAGGAAACCGGCTTCTCGCCCGCCCTGATTTCCCAGATCGAAAACAACAACGTCTCCCCTCCCATAGCAACGCTTTCCAGGATTGCCAAGTTTTTTGACGTGAAGATCGGCATGTTCTTTACCGAGAGCGAGGAAGAGTGCAAATTCGAGATTGTAAGGAAATCCGAACGCAAGGAGATCCCCCGGGTCATCTCCCCAACCGGCACCAGCCACGGCTATTCCTACGAATCGCTCTCGTTCCGAAAGCAGAGCAAGAAGATGGAACCGTTCATCCTTACCTTGAATGATACCGTTTCCGAATACACTACCTACAGTCATGAAGGAGAGAAGTTCCTTTACATCCTGAAGGGAACCGCCGAGATCTGGCTGGATGAGGAACGCGTCACTCTTGAGGAAGGGGACAGCATTTACTTTGATTCCACCATGAAACATCGATTCCTTTCAAAAAACGGATCGGAGGTAAAAATTCTTTCCGTAGTAACGCAGTAGTATTCTCTTTCAACTCATTGGAGATCCATCATCCAATCGTACGGTGATCTTCGGGAATCATTATGGAGATCAATGTCTTCCGGCATTTCTGCCGCCCTCCACATATCTGCGCTGTTTTTTTTCTTGACTTCTGCTCTCATAAGCATTTACTGTTCAGCACATTTACGGACAGTACAATCTAATCATTTCTTCACAGTATTCAATGGTTTTCCCGGTCGTACCGCGGGAAAGAAACCGTGAATGCACGGATTGGTACGCCATCTTTGCGCATGCGAGGTAACGGTTTGTGCCGATATATTCAGGGAGGGATACAAGTGGGAACGCGTGCGAGTCTCATCATTTTTTCATTCTGTTTTCTCGTCGGCTGCGCAGGAAGTCAGAGCGCTGTCTCTTCTTCCGAAGAGTATGTTGAAATAGAAAATCCCGCCTTCACAATGTCCGGCAGCGCGCCCTCCACCATATGGGTTCCCCGGCGTTATGTGGACAGCGGCATTCCACGTGGCGGGGAACTGCTGGAAAAAGGGTACGAATCGGTTCGGGGAAAACTATCGGACAGCGGGCAGCAGCCGGCGCCGCGAGCGCCGGAACCGGCTCCCGTTTCCGCGCAGGCCCCGGTCCCGGCCCCCGTCCCGGCTCCCGTATCCGCCCCGTCTCCGGTCCCGTCTGCCGTTGCCGCGCCTGCGCCGATTCCGGCGAAAACGATTGTTGCCCCTTCCTTCAGGAACCGGATTCTCGTCATCGAGACAGGGAACAACGGTCTTTCATCACGGTTCGGCGAGTCCCTGAAACAGGCATCCGCCGGTACGGTCATCGACCCTGCGCAGGCCGCCTTTGTTACACGCTATGCCGCTCTGGGCACACCCGCGGAGCGTGCCGCTCTGGCTGTAAAACTTCAGGAGGATTTCGGTGCGGGCCTGGTGATATACCTCACGGCGCCCGATGGAACGGCGCCGGGGAAAACAATTACAGCGGAGATGCATGAAGGCCAGGGAGGAACCCTGCTCAGGAAGTTGGATGCGCTCATACCGGCGTATGGCGCTGCCGGCACGGCGTCGCGGGAAGCGGTGATTGCGTTGGCGTTACGCGGGCTTGCCGGAGAGGTCAAGGGGGTGGCGGCCCTCGCGCCATGGTATGGAAAGGTCGTGACCGTTGAAGGAGAGAGAGTCTATATCAATGCGGGCAAGGAAACGGGCATCGGCCTGGGACAGATGCTGAACCTTTACCGCAGCGGAAAGGTTGTGGAAAAACTTGGGTTCGCGCCCGGCCTGAAGGTTGGAATTCTTGAGATCACCGGTTTTGTCGGTACGGACGGGGCATACGGAATCGTTCGTCAGGGTGGGAAAGCGCAGCCATCCGATCTGGTGGGAGTTGAATAGGCATAATTGCTCGTTGAGCGGAGCCGAAACGAGCGGAGCCGAAACGAGCGGAGCCGAAACGAGCGGAGCCGGCATGTCCCGTGCTCCGGATTTTATTGCAGTTAAGATGTTCTGATGGACCGCCTTGCGCGGTCCTCTATATTCCATGAGGAGGCAGTCTATGAGAAAAACGGTTTTTGTTTCACTGGCAGCCGGTCTGTTGCTGGCGGCTCCGGTCCTAGCGGCGGATGCACCCCAGGCAACCACTCCGTACAACTGCGATTTCCAGCCTTCGTGCGAAGTAGCCCCTGGATTTTACGGCACGATGGAGCAACCTGTGCAGAGCAAGTTCAAAGTTTCCATCGGCGGATTCATCAAGCTGGACTACGTGTATAATTCAGTCGACTTTGGTCCTTCCGGCGCTCTCACGCCGGGCAGCGGCAAAATTCCAAAGACGACAAGCAAGGAAGGTGAAGCGGATCAGTCAATATTCACCGCGCGTCAATCCCGTGTATGGCTGAAGGTTGCAGGCCCCGGTTTTCTCGGAGCGAAAACAAACGCCCTCATTGAAGCCGATTTTTACGGCGATCCTTCCGCAGCAGCCGAAAGCCCCCAGGTCCGGATGCGTCAGGCATGGGGTTCCATTGACTGGCCAAAGACGCAGTTTCTTTTTGGCCAAGCCTTCGATGTCTTCGGTCCGATGGTTTCCTCCACCGTTGATTTCCGCCACGGAGCCGCCTACGGCACTCCGAACAACCCGCGCGTACCTCAACTTCGACTTACCCAGAGGGTAGATCTTACCCAGGATAATGCCTTGAAGCTCATAGTAGGCGTCCAGGATCCCAACCAGAACGGCAATAATAACGCAGGCGGGACGCTCGCAACCGGCACCTTCGGTGCCGCCGTGAACGTTGCCGCCCAGGCCATGCTCGTCAGCAAGGCTCTGGGGGTATCCCCCGGCTTATGGGGGCTTTCCATGAACTCCATGACTGCCGGTTTCTTCGGCCTGTTCGGGAGTGAGAAAGTCATCCTGGCCCCGGGGAACAAGGCCGTTGACTCATGGGGCTACGGCTTCTATACCTTTGTTCCGGTACTCAGATCGAAGGACGGCAGAAGCAGGGCAATGACCATGTCCTTTGAGGGTCAGGCCTATATGGCGGCCAACATGGCCTTCAACTCCGCGACAGCGGACACCCTGGTGGGCACCACGGACAACCCGCAGGCCGCCAAGGGGTACGGCTTTGCCGGTCAGCTGATTTTCTATCCCATCCAAGATCTGGGCATCACTGCCGGTTTTCAGAGAAGGAACGCCTATAATTATTCCGATTATACAAACCGCAACATAACCATTTCCTCCCAGCCAACAGCGACCACCCTGAACGGAGCGAATTTCGTCAAGTCCAGTACAAACATATATGTGAATCTTGCCTATGACCTGAATGCTGCCGTACGTGTTGCAGCTGAATATCAGAATGTGAATACCCAATACGGTAACAATTCGGCGGGAACTTCCGGAACCGGAACGGCCAATATCGCCCGTCTTGCATTCCTGTATTTTTTCTGAATATTCGCGTTGACGGGAGTATTTCTATGGGGGGGGGCGATGCCCCCCTTTTTTTGTGCACTCCCGTTGCGGTTCGGCCTTAAACCATGTGATGTAAAGGCTGACTGTCTTTCGTGAGAGAAGTGCGATATAGTGATGAAATGATTGAACCGGCGATGCATTCGGGAGAATTCCAGGGAGGCTCACCATGGAAGAAGGAACGTTGTTACCTGCTGAACTCCCCGTGCGTAACGGCAGGGTATACCATCTGGATCTGGCGCCCCATGAACTGGCATCGAACGTGCTGGTTGTCGGTGATCCGGAACGTGTTCCCTTTCTTTCCGACGAGTTTCTGGCGGAGCGTGAGACGGATCGCTGTAATCGCGGCCTCCGGACCATTACCGGGCATGTCCGGGAAACGGGACAGCGGGTTACCATTACCACCTCCGGCATGGGCGCGCCCTCCATGGAAATTGTCGTGAACGAGCTTGTAGCCCTGAACGAGTTCAACCTTTCCACGGGGCGGCGGAAGGAGTCGTTCGAGCCTCTTACCGTGGTGCGGGTCGGCACCAGCGGAGGGCTCCAGGCAGACACCGAGTTGGGCTCGCTGATTGTGACCGATTACGGTGTCGGCCTCGACAATACGGGATTGTATTACGATGCTCCCCTGCACGATGCGGAGTGCGGGTTGCTGGAGAGGCGCGTCAGGTCTCTCATCGAGGAGACGATCCCTCCGGATGTCCGCTTCCGTGGAAGATTCCACCCTTACGCGGTGAGAGCCGACTGCCGGGTTCGAGTGGCGCTGGAGCGGGAGGCATTGCATCTGGGAGTGCCGTGCAGGAGGGGCGCGACGGTAACCAGCCCCGGTTTTTTCGCCGAGCAGGGTCGTAGCATCGGCAGGGTTGCTCCGACGATTCCGAACCTGGCGGATCTGATGGCGTCCGTGGACACGGGGATTCCGGGATTGAAGATGGAGAATATGGAGATGGAGGCAAGCATTTTGCTTCATCTTATGGGAGCCTTCGGATACCGGGCCGGGGTTGTCTGCGTGGTAATAAACAAGCGCACCGAGGGAACCTTCCTAACGGACTATCGGGAGCCCGTGAGAAAGGCGGCGCTGGTGGCGCTGCGGGCGTTCCGGGTTCTCGGGCCCGGAACGGACTGAACCGGAGAAGCGGGTTTTTTTGCTGAATTGAAGTATGTCGATGATGCGGGGCACAGAGAGGTTTCGAGTATGGATGATACAAACATGGAGCATGTCCGCCGCTGGTTTTCCGAATACTGCCAGACGTTCTACTCGGAGGATGTGGAGGATCAACGGAACATCCTGCTCAAGGAAGAACACACCCACCGTGTCTGCGCCAACATCATCAGGATAGCCGCCGCGGAAGGTCTGGACCGGGAGGGTCTGATGCTGGCCGAGACCATTGCGCTGCTCCATGACGTGGGAAGGTTCGAACAGTACCGGCAGTACCGGACGTTTCGGGACTCCATCTCGGTAAATCACGCGGCACTGGGCGCGGAAATCATCCGCGAGATCGATCTGCTGGCCGACCTGTCCCCGCGTGAACGGGATCTTGTGAATGATTCCGTGGAGACACATAATCTCTTTGCCATCCCGAAAAAAATCCAGGGTGAGCACCGCTTCTTTCTGCAGCTGATACGTGATGCCGACAAGCTGGACATCTGGCGGGTATTCACCGAGTTCTTTGAAAAGCCGGAAGGGGAGCGTTCATCGGTTGCGGGGCTCGATTTTCCCGATCGGCCGGAATGTTCGCAAGAGGTCCTGGACAAGATCGCCAACGGAGAGATCGTCCGTTTGTCCTCGGCGCGGACACTGAACGATTTCAAGCTTGTACAGCTCTCCTGGGTGTATGATCTCACCTTTCCCGAATCCTTCAGGATGGTGGACGAGAGGAACGCCATCCACGGGATTTCGAAATCGCTCCCCCTTGCGGACGGGGTGCGGCGGGCGGTGGATGCCGTGCGGGGATATAGTGAGGAGAGGCGGGATATGGCGCCGGTACGCCACGTGGAGGGCACATGAAGAGACTGACACTCGTCCGGCATGGGAAATCCAGTTGGAAAGACCCGGAGCTGGCCGACTTCGACCGACCGCTGAACAAGAGAGGCAAGGAGGATGCCCCTGAAATGGGGAGGCGCATTGCCGAAAGGAGAGAGCATCCCGACCTGATTATAACCAGCCCGGCGAAAAGAGCCGTTTCCACGGTAAAAAGGATTGCCAGGGAGATAGGTTTCCCGGAATCCGGGGTTGTGAAGGACGACCGCCTGTATGCGGCCGAAGCACAGGAGATCCTCGTCGTTGTCAGGGAGATTGACGACCTCCATGGAAATGTCGTGCTGTGCGGTCATAATCCCGGGATCACCGACTTCTGTAATATCGTTTCCGACCTTTCGATTGAGGCTATACCAACCTGCGGGGTGGTCTCCATCGAGTTTCCCGCTGATTCCTGGCGTGATGTGATCGCAGGCGCCGGGATAATCCGCTATTTTGACTGTCCGAAAAGGGTTGGCGAGTGAATGTGCATGCCGGGAATCGTGTGTTGAGAATTGTGTTGACAAATTGGAAGATAGCAGTTTATATACATTCATTCCTCGACTATCGCACATGTTCACCCCTGTTGCATCACCCCAAATCAACGACCAGCAAGCACCAATAAAACCTGTGGTATCCAATACAGAAATAGAATGGCCTATACCTTTGCAATTCATACACTATTGCGATGACACCCGGAACCGGCTGAGTCTTGCCTCCCGCGGCCGCCCGAATCACAAGTGATCAGGTTAGAAGAGCCGTGCTCCGTAAGAAAATACCGTGTCTTCTTTCCAGACCGTAAATCCCACACTTCACGATGAGAGATCCTCGATTCTATTTGTAGCCATCACGAAATGTATCTGCTTGAGACCTCGAAAAGATCGTTTGAACAAAGCAGAGACGACACACGAAACCAACATGACACCATAAGATACCACGCTGGCCTGTAGATATGTCGTCGAGACAAAGCTGCTTCGCCTGAAGCCGCGGATGGCTTGTTCATGTATTTTACCGGCAGGAGACGAGATGAATTTACAAGAGTTGAAAAGCAAGAAGATTAATGATCTGACCTCAATCGCCAAAGGTCTCAACATAGAAGGGGCATCAAGCCTGCGCAAGCAGGATTTGATCTTCGCCATACTGAACGCCCAGACCGAGAAGAACGGCATGATCTTCGGCGAAGGCGTTCTGGAGACGCTGCCGGACGGTTTCGGTTTCCTCCGCGCACCCGATTACAATTACCTGCCCGGTCCCGACGATATCTATGTTTCGCCGAGCCAGATACGGCGGTTCAATCTGCAGACGGGCGATACCGTCTCGGGGCAGATTCGGCCTCCCAAGGAAGGGGAGCGCTACTTCGCGCTGCTGAAGGTCGAGACGGTCAATTTCGAGCCCTTGGACGGGATACGGGACAAGGTTCTCTTTGATAACCTGACCCCGCTCTATCCCATGGAAAGGCTGAAGCTGGAGACGGCGCCGGATAACCTGCCCACGAGGGTCATGGACCTGATCGCACCCATCGGCAAGGGGCAGCGCGGGCTGATCGTCGCCCCTCCCCGCACCGGGAAAACGATGCTGATCCAGAACATCGCCAATTCCATTGCCGTGAACCATCCCGAGGTCTACCTCATCGTTCTACTCATCGACGAACGGCCGGAAGAAGTCACCGACATGCAACGCTCGGTGAAGGGAGAGGTCGTCTCCTCCACCTTCGACGAGCCGGCTGCCCGCCATATCCAGGTTGCGGAGATGGTTATCGAGAAGGCGAAACGGCTCGTGGAGCACAAGCGGGACGTGGTCATCCTTCTCGACTCCATCACCCGCCTTGCCCGTGCCTACAATACCGTCATCCCCCCTTCCGGGAAAGTTCTTTCCGGCGGGGTCGACTCCAATGCCCTCCACAAACCGAAGCGTTTTTTCGGCGCAGCCCGCAATATCGAGGAAGGCGGCTCGCTCACCATTATCGCCACCGCCCTCGTAGACACCGGCAGCAAGATGGACGAGGTCATCTTCGAGGAGTTCAAGGGCACCGGCAACATGGAACTGCACCTGGACCGCAAGCTGGTCGAGAAGCGGGTTTTTCCCGCCATCGACATGAACAAATCCGGCACAAGAAAGGAAGAGCTCCTTATCGACAAAACCGCTCTCAACCGGATCTGGATTCTGCGCAAGGTTCTTCACCCCATGAACGTGGTGGACAGTATGGAGTTCCTTCTCAGCAAACTGGTGGAAACCAAGACGAATCAGGATTTTCTCGACTCCATGAGCAGGTGAAAAAAATCTTGATAAAAAGAAGTGGAGATGGTAACGTTCAACACTTCTGATACAGTTTAACGAGATGATACGGAAGTATGCTTGCGCAAGGAGGAAGCAATGAAAGAGGGAATCCATCCGAAATATCACGAGGTCACGGTGAAATGTCTGTGCGGCAATTCTTTCCAGACCCGTTCCACGAAGTCCGAGATTACGACGGAAATCTGCTCGGCATGTCACCCGTTCTTTACCGGTAAGCAGAAGCTTATTGATACCGCCGGCCGCGTCGAGAGGTTCAAGAAGCGATACGGCATGTAATCGGGCCTCAGGCCGCGCGGAAGGAAAGAAAGGGGATTTTGTCCATGGCGAAATCCCCTTATCTGTTTCTCGTCGGACCAATGAATGGTCTTTTTCTGAAGGACTCCCATGCAGGTCACTCTTGTCAGTCACACTCCTGACCCGGAAACAACCGTCGCCCTTGCCGCCCGACTCTGTTATTCACCCGTCTCCATCGGAGATCTGCGGGACCGTCTCTCCGGGAGCGATATCCGAAAATTTCTGGAAAAGATTCTGACCCTCGGTCACCTGTCGGTTCTGGAGCATGCGTCGTTCACCTTCGGTATCGAGGGGGTTTCCCGGGTTACCACTCACCAGCTCGTACGTCACCGGGTCGCTTCCTTTTCCCAGCAGTCCCAGCGGTACGTGTCGCACAAAGAGATGTTTCAGGTTGTGATCCCGCCCAGCATCTCGGCCGATCCCATGATGGAAGAGAAGTTTTCATCCCTGTTGCGGGAGCTTCATCGCTTGTACGGCGAGATGGTCGAATCGGGCATTCCCGCAGAGGATGCCCGGTATGTCCTGCCTAATGCCACGGAGACCAAGATCCTGGCAACGATGAACGTCCGGGAGTTGCTCCATTTTTTCCGTCTCCGCTGTTGCGAGCGCGCCCAGTGGGAGATCCGGGCCATGGCCGTCGAGATGCTGAAACTGGCGAAATCGGTCGCGCCGATTCTTTTCGAGGGGGCCGGGCCGGGTTGCCTCTCCGGGCCGTGTCCGGAGGGTGAGATGACCTGCGGCAGGATGGTTGCCGTCCGGGAGTTTTTTCAATCGATTCAGTAGCAGGCGCCCCGGCCGACGGGGCTGAAAGGTTTCAGGTTCATGGATAAAATCAATATCGGCGGGCAGGCGGTCATCGAGGGTGTCCTGATGCGAGCCCCCCGTTCCATGGCCATCGCGGTACGGAGACCGGACGGCGAGATCGTCGTGAAGCGGGATCGGGTGACTCCCCTTTCCGAACGGTTCCCTCTCGTGAAGCTTCCTTTGGTGCGCGGCGCAGTTGCCCTGTTCTCCTCCCTCGTCATCGGTATCAAGGCCCTCAATTTTTCCGCAAACGAGGCTTTGGCGGAAGGCGAAAAGAAAGAGGAGATAAGCTCGCTGGCAATGGGGGGGACCATGGCGGTCGCCCTCCTCTTCGGCATCCTCCTGTTTTTCATCCTTCCCCTCTACCTGACGAAACTTCTTGTCCCGGTCATCGGCGATTCAAATCTCGTTTTCAATCTGGTGGACGGCGTGATTCGCGTGATGGTCTTCCTGCTCTACATCTATTCCATCTCCAGGATGAGAGACATTCAGAGGGTTTTCCAGTATCACGGAGCTGAGCACAAATCCATTTTCGCCTTTGAAGCTGGGCAGCCCCTTACGGTCGAGAATGTGAGGCGTTTCAGCCGCCTGCATCCCCGTTGCGGGACCAGCTTTCTGCTTATCGTGATGCTGGTCAGTATTCTTATTTTTTCTCTGATTCCGAAACTGTGGCCCTTCTACATGAAGGCGGGCGCGCGGATTGTTCTCCTGCCCCTTATCGCTGGTGTTTCCTATGAGCTGCTGAAATGGAGCGCGAAACATGATACCTCTCCGCTGGTCCGGTTTCTCATTGCTCCGGGACTTGCCCTGCAGCGATTGACGACACGGGAACCGGATGACGATCAGGTGGAGGTGGCGATCCGCTCCATGGAGGAGGCCCTGGAGGAAAACGGCGGCTACAAAGACGACAGACTGGTGGTATAGGGTAGGGGTATGCTGCATAAGATTGAAGAACTGGAAAGACGCTTTGAAGAACTGGAATCCCTCCTGTCGGACCCGGCCGTGCTCGGGAATCAGTTGGAGTTCCGGCGGCTCAGCAAGGAACATTACGACCTGTCCGCCTTGGTGGCAGCCTATCGCGACTACAAGAAGATACTCTCCGAAATGGAAGACAACCGGGAGCTTTTGAACGAGTCGGATCCCGAGATTCGCGAGATGGCTGAAGCAGAACTGGAAGAACTGGGCGACCGGAAAGAAAAGCTCGAAGAAGAGATAAAACTCCTCCTCCTCCCCAAGGATCCCAATGACGACAGAAGTGTGGTCCTGGAGATACGGGCCGGAACCGGCGGGGACGAAGCGGCCCTGTTCGCCGGCGACCTTTTCCGGATGTACAGCCGCTTTGCCGAGTCGAACCGCTGGAAGGTGGATGTGATTTCTTCTTCCGAGTCGGCCGCCGGCGGTTTCAAGGAGATAATAGCGCTGGTGGAAGGGCAGGGTGTGTATGCCCGTCTCAAATACGAATCCGGGACGCATCGCGTGCAGCGTGTGCCCGATACCGAGGCCCAGGGCCGCATCCACACCAGCGCCTGCACCGTAGCCGTACTTCCGGAAGCTGAGGATATCGACATCGATATCAACCCGGCCGACCTTAAAATCGATGTCTACCGCTCTTCCGGAGCGGGTGGCCAGCACGTGAATACAACCGATTCGGCGGTCCGGATCACCCATCTTCCCACCGGCATCGTGGTTGCCTGCCAGGAGGAGCGAAGCCAGATAAAGAACCGCGCCAAGGCAATGAAGGTCCTGAAATCCAAGATGATGGATATCATGGTGAGCGAACAGAACGCGAAGATGGCCGCCGACCGGAAACAGCAGGTGGGAAGCGGAGACCGGAGCGAACGCATCCGGACCTACAACTTTCCCCAGGGCCGCATGACCGATCATCGCATCGGCCTGACCCTCTATCGTCTTGATGCCATCATGGCAGGGGATATCGCGGAGATTGCGGATGCCTTGCGCGCCCACTACCAGATGGAGGCATTGAAGGCTCAGAGCGAAGCCGCATAACCGCGCACATCTTTCTTATGACCGAGACCTGGACGATTCTCAAGGTTCTTTCCTGGACCAAGGGGTATCTGGCTGAAAAAGGGATCGAGAATGCCCGCCTGGAGGCGGAGTGGATGCTGTGCTCCGCACTCGGGATAGATCGGGTCGGCCTCTATGTCAATTATGATAAACCCCTGACATCCGCGGAACTGACGGCCTTCCGTACTATGGTGGGTAGGCGGGCGAAGCGGGAACCGCTCCAGTACATCCTCGGGAGCCAGGATTTCTACGGGCTCGATTTCGAGGTATCACCCGGAGTCCTGATTCCCCGGCATGACACCGAGGTGCTGGTTCAGGAAGCCTGCGCCAGAAGCCCGAAAAACGCGAGGATCCTCGATATCGGGGTCGGAAGCGGGTGTATTGCCGTGGCATTGGCGAAAAATCTCGCCGATGCCGAGATCTTCGGCGTTGACCCGTCTCCGGAGGCCTTGGACCTTGCCGCCAGGAACGCCGGCCGGCACGCCGTTTCCGTTCATCTGCTCCATGGCTCCCTGTTCGAGCCGGTGGCGGGACAGCGCTTCGATCTGGTAGTATCCAATCCGCCCTACATCCCGACTGCCGATCTGTCCGGCCTCCAGGCGGAGGTGCGGGATTACGAGCCGCGGGGTGCGCTGGACGGCGGAATCGACGGGCTGGATTTCTACCGGCGCATTATCCCCGACGCCCCATGCTATCTCAATGAAGGGGGATGGCTGCTCGTGGAGATGGGGATCGGTCAGGCCGGGGAGGTACTCGCCCTGTTCGAGGAGACGGGCCGCTTTTCCGGGCTGTTCACCGCGAAGGATCCGGGTGGAGTCGAGCGGGTGGCCGGCGGAAAGAAAATATAGGCTGGGTGTTCGGAGCGCCTTGCCGAAACAGAGGTAACCATTGGACAAACTGATCATCAAGGGAGGGAAAAAGCTGGCAGGGGACGTTACGGTCAGCGGTTCGAAAAACGCTTCCCTTCCCATCTTCATTTCCACCATCCTGGCCCCCGGCGCCCACGAAATCAGGAACGTGCCGTTCCTGCGGGACATCAACACGACCATCAAGGTTCTCGAAAGCCTCGGAGCCTCCATCGAGGGGAGCGGCAATGTGGTTCGCATCGACACTACCCGCCTGAACAGCCACGAGGCGACCTACGACCTGGTGAAAACCATGCGGGCGTCGGTCCTTGTTCTGGGTCCTCTCCTGTCACGGTTCGGAAAGGCGCGGGTATCGCTGCCGGGCGGCTGCGCCATCGGGGCCAGGCCCATCAACCTCCACCTGAAGGGGCTGGAGGCTCTCGGCGCCGATATCACCCTTGAGCACGGCTACGTTGAGGCACGGGCACGCCGCCTCCGTGGGGCGCGCATCAACTTCGACATCTCCACCGTCGGGGGGACGGAGCAACTGCTCATGGCAGCCGCCACCGCCAAGGGGGAAACCATCCTGGAAAACGCGGCCCGGGAGCCGGAGATCCTGGACCTGGCGGAGATCCTCATCAAGATGGGCGCCAGGATCGACGGCGCGGGCACGGATACCATCCGTATCAATGGAGTGAGCGAACTCCGGCCGGTAACCCATTCGGTGATGCCCGATCGCATCGAGGCCGGGACTTTCATGACCGCTGCCGCCATTACCGGCGGCGACGTCCGGATCCACGGAATGCGGCTGGACCATCTGGATGCGCTGGTATTCAAGCTTCTGGACACGGGCGTGGAGATAACCCACAAGGACAACGTCGTACGGGTCAAAGGTCCGCGGAAGATTCGGAGCGTGAATATCAAGACTCGACCCTACCCGGGTTTTCCCACCGACATGCAGGCCCAGCTGATGGCGCTGATGACGGTTGCCGACGGAACCAGCGTCATCAGCGAGAACATCTTCGAAAACAGGTTCATGCACGTGTCGGAACTGCTCCGGTTCGGCGCCGATATCATCATCGAAGGGAATAGCGCAACCGTGAAAGGCGTGAAAAAGCTCTCCGGCGCCCCGGTGATGGCGACCGACCTTCGGGCGTCCGCCTCCCTGATCCTCGCGGGACTTGCCGCGGACAATACCACCGAGGTTTCCCGCATCTACCACCTGGATCGAGGCTACGAGGCTATCGAGAAAAAACTGTGCGGGCTGGGAGCGGATATCAAGCGGGTCAAGGAATGAACCGGGAAGTGAAGGGCGCAGATCGATGACCGACTCAATCACTATCGCCATACCCAAGGGCAGGATCCTTCACGACTCCGTTGCCCTGTTCAGGAAGATAGGCATAGACTGCGATGAGCTCCTTTCCGATACGCGGAAGCTCATCTTTGAAAATCCGAAGCAGAAGATGCGCTACATGATTGTCCGGGCAACCGATGTCCCCACCTATGTTGAGTACGGGTGCGCGGACCTGGGGATCGTGGGCAGGGATACCCTCCTTGAGCAGCAGAAGGATCTGTACGAGCCGCTCGATCTCAAGTTCGGCTACTGCCGGCTGGTTGTGGCGGAACCGGTCGAACTCTCCCGCACCGATGATCCTGCCAGCTGGACCAATATCCGCATCGCCACAAAATACCCCAATGTCACCGAGAAGTATTTCGCGGGCAAGGGTGTTCAGGTGGAGATCGTGAAGCTGTACGGCTCCATCGAGTTGGCGCCGCTGGTGGGCCTTTCCGAAAGGATAGTGGACCTTGTCTCCACCGGTGAGACCCTGCGCCAGAACGGCCTGGTGGAGGTGGAGACCATTGCGGAGATCACCTGCCGGCTGATCGTCAACAGGGGAAGCCTGAAGACCAAGCACAAGCGGATCACGCAGATCCTGGAAGGGCTTGAAAAGCATATATGAAGCGTCACACTGGGGATACGGGTACCCCAGTGGCCACGGAGCTTACTGTCTATGAAGTTTCTTCATATACATGATACGGATTTCGAGTCCCGCTTTGCCGCGATCCTCTCACGGGGAGAGGAGACGGGCAGGGAGGTGGAGTCGAAGGTCCTGGAGATTATCGAGGATGTGCGTTCCCGCGGCGACGCGGCGCTGCTCGAGTACACGCGGCGGTTCGACCGGCTGGAGATTGATGCGGCGGGGCTTCGTATACCGGATGCGGAACTGGACAGGGTCTTTCAGGAGGCAGGCGAGGACGCGGTCTCAACCCTTCGGCTTGCGGTCGAGCGGGTCACCCGTTTTCATGAGAAGCAGAAGCAGAAGAGCTGGCTGGACACCGAAGAGGAAGGGATCCTGCTCGGCCAGAAGGTAACGCCGCTGGAACGGGTCGGCATCTATGTGCCGGGCGGCAAGGCGAGCTATCCCAGCAGCGTGATCATGAATGCCGTGCCGGCTCGGGTGGCCGGCGTGTCCGAGATTGTAATGGTGGTCCCCACGCCCGACGGGGAGATCAATCCCCATGTCCTTGTCGCAGCGCGCCTGTCCGGAGTGGACAGGATCTTCCGCATCGGCGGGGCGCAGGCAGTGGCGGCTCTGGCCTACGGCACCGAGTCCGTTCCCCGGGTGGACAAGATTACCGGCCCGGGAAACATCTATGTTGCGACAGCGAAAAAGCTGGTTTTCGGGCAGGTGGGGATCGACATGATCGCCGGGCCCAGCGAGATCCTGGTGGTCAGCGACGGGAGCGGCAATCCGGCCCACATCGCGGCCGACCTCCTTTCCCAAGCCGAGCATGACGAACTGGCGTCCGCCATGCTCATCACCACGGACCGGACCTTCGGGGAGGCGGTTGCCGCCGAGGTGGAACGGCAGCTGGCGCTTCTTCCCCGCGCAGGGATCGCGCGCAGGTCATGGGATGACTATGGGGTCATTATCGTTGCGGGAAGTCTTGAGGAGGCCGTCTCATTCTCCAACCGCCTTGCGCCCGAACATCTGGAACTGGCAGTTGCGAACCCCTTCGAGATCCTGCCGGCCGTGAGGAATGCCGGGGCGATCTTTCTCGGGCATTTCACCCCCGAGTCCGTCGGCGACTACCTGGCGGGGCCGAATCACACCCTCCCCACAGGGGGCACGGCCCGTTTCTTCTCCCCCCTGTCGGTGGACGATTTCGTGAAAAAGTCGTCACTGCTCTATTTCTCGGAAGCCGCTCTCGGCAGGTTGGGGGACGACGTCGTTCGCCTCGCCGGCATGGAGGGACTTGACGCCCATGCCGAGTCGGTGAAAATACGGATTTCGAACAGGAAGGAATCATGAGTTTCTTGCGTTCCGATATTGCTTCCATGGCTGGGTATGTGCCGGGATTTCAGCCTCCCGACGGCGAGTCTTTCATCAAGCTCAACTCCAATGAAAATCCCTATCCGCCTTCCCCGGCCGTCGTGGCCGCGATCCTCGCGGAACTGGGCGCCGACGGGGCGACGCTCCGCAAGTATCCCAGCGCTTCCAGCGAAAGGCTCCGCCGGATCGCCGGCGACCTGTACGGTTTCGATCCCTCGTGGGTCATCATGGCGAACGGCTCCGACGAGGTGCTCAACAACCTGATCCGGGCATGCGCCGGGGAGGGTGAGGAGATCGCCTATGTCCACCCTTCCTATTCCTACTACGTGACCCTGGCCCAGGTCCAGGGCGCACGGGTCCGGACCTTCGGCCTTACCGACGACTATCGCGTGGCTGATTTTCCGGAGCGATACGACGGGAAGATCTTTTTCCTCACCACGCCCAACGCGCCCTTTGGTTTCGCTTTCCCCATCGACTACATCGAGGAACTGGCGAACCGCTGCGCGGGCTTGCTGGTTGCCGATGAGGCCTACGTGGACTTCGCCGACGAGAACTCGCTGGAACTGGTCAGGAAATGTGAAAACGTGGTGGTGACGCGCACCCTTTCCAAGAGCTATTCCCTTGCCGGCATGAGGCTGGGGCTTGCCATTGCCCGTCCCGGGATAATAGCGGCCCTGGACAAGATCCGCGACCACTATAACCTGGACAGGCTGGCCCAGGCCGCCTGTGGCGCTGCACTGGCCGATCAGGAGTATTTCCGGGACTGCATCCGCAGGGTGCGGGAAACCAGGGAGTGGTTTTCAACGCAGCTGCGCGGGATGGGGTGGCACGTCATCCCTTCCCGGGGGAACTTCGTGTTTGCCGTGGCCCCGGACGGAAACGGCCGACGCGTCTACGAAGGTCTTGCACAGCGAAAGATTCTGGTGCGCCATTTTTCCGATCCGTTGCTTTCCTCAGGACTGCGCATCACTATCGGAAGCCGTGAGGAGATGGAAACAACGGTGGCCGCATTGAAGGAAATCGGCTGATATCCCAAGGAGGCTCTCATGTCCAGAACCGCCGTAGTGGAAAGAGTGACAAAGGAGACACGGATCCGGCTGTCCCTGGGGCTTGACGGGACCGGTGAGGCAAAGGTGTGCACGTCGGTGCCGTTCCTGGATCACATGCTCGACCTGTTTGCCCGGCACGGGCTGTTCGATCTCCAGGTGGAGGCCCAGGGCGATATCGATATCGATTTCCACCACACGGTGGAGGACGTGGGAATCGTTCTCGGTGAAGCCTTGAAGCGGGCGCTCGGCGGCAAGGAGGGGATCCGCCGCTACGGGCAGGCCACCGTGCCCATGGATGAGACCCTTGCCAGTGCGGCCATTGACCTGTCCGGACGCCCCTACCTCTGCTACAACGTCTCGCTCCCCAAGGTGAAGATCGGTGATTTCGATGTGGAGCTGGTCCGGGAGTTCTTCCAGGCATTCGCCAACACCGGTGGTCTCAATCTCCATGTCAATCTGCTGTACGGAGAAAATGTCCACCACATGGTGGAGGCGTGTTTCAAGGCCTTTGCCCGTGCGCTGGATGAGGCGACGCGCATTGATGACAGGATTTCGGGAGTGCTTTCCACCAAGGGGAAGCTGTAACGCCTCACTCAATTAAAGTTCAAGGGGCGCTGACCTCGGCGTGAGACTTCGGCGTGAACTCAGTCGAACGATCAGTCGAACGTATGATGCGCCCTTTTTTTCGAGGTAGTGATGATAGCGATAATCGATTACGGGATGGGGAATCTCCGCTCTGTGCAGAAGGGGTTCGAGAAGGTCGGTTTCGAGGCTGTGGTTACCTCGGAACCGAAAACGGTCCTGCAAGCGGACCGGATAGTGCTCCCCGGTGTGGGGGCTTTTCGCGACTGCATGAAGAACCTGGAGGAGGGCGGTTTCATCGAGCCGATCCTGCGGGTAATCAGGGAGGGGCGGCCGTTCCTCGGTATCTGCCTGGGGCTTCAACTCCTCTTCACCGAGAGCGAGGAGTTCGGTCTCCATAAGGGTCTTGATGTCATTCCCGGCAGGGTGGCTCGCTTCCCCGAAGGGATGACCGAGGGTGACGAAGAGCTGAAGGTCCCCCACATGGGATGGAACCAGCTTTCGATAAAGCGTTGTCCTCCGGCCTTTTCCGGGATACCGGAGGGGGCGAATTTCTATTTCGTCCATTCCTACTACGTGCGGCCTGAAGATCCGTCGGTGGTCGCGACGACCACGGACTACGGTATGGAATTCTGCTCTTCCGTGTGGAAGGACAATATTGTCGCCACGCAGTTCCACCCGGAAAAATCCCAGGAGCGGGGGCTTGCGATTCTCAAGAATTTCGGGGAGATGAAATGATAGTCATACCTGCAATCGATTTGAAGGACGGGCGGTGCGTCCGCCTGGAGCAGGGGCTCATGGAGCGGGATACGGTCTTCTGCGACAGCCCTGCCGAACAGGCTCTGAAATGGCAGGATCAGGGCGCCGAGATGCTCCATATCGTGGATCTGAACGGCGCGTTCGCCGGTGAGCCGAAGAATCGGTCTTCCATCGAGGAGATCGTCGGATCCATCCTGATACCCACGCAACTGGGCGGCGGCATCCGTGATCTCGGAACGATTGAGGCGTACCTCTCCCTCGGGATCAGCAGGGTGATCCTCGGCACGGCGGCCCAGCGGAACCCGGAAATGGTCAAGGAGGCGTGCGACCGTTTTCCCGGCCGCATCGTGGTCGGTATCGACGCCAAGAACGGCATGGTGGCGGTCCAGGGCTGGGCTGAGGTCACCGACATCCGTGCCGTGGAAATGGCGCGGCGTTTCGAGGGGTACGGGGTGTCGGCCATAATTTATACCGATATCAGCCGCGACGGCATGCTGAGCGGTCCCAATATCGAAGCGACCAGGGAACTGGCCGAGTCTATCACCATACCTGTTATTGCCTCTGGCGGGGTGTCAAGGATGTCCGACATCGAGAACCTGATGGCGATTGAAGCGAGCGGCGTGATCGGCGTCATCACCGGCAAGGCCGTCTACACCGGCGCCATCAGCCTGGCTGAGGCGGTGGCGTTGACCAAGTCGGCACGATGCGCGTGAAGAAATACTATTTCGGAGAGAGTTGATGCTGACGAAACGAATCATACCCTGTCTCGATGTGAAAGGTGGGCGGGTGGTCAAGGGGGTGCAGTTTCTCGAACTGCGGGACGCCGGCGATCCCGTGGAGATTGCGGAGATCTATGACCGACAAGGCGCCGATGAACTCACCTTCCTCGACATAACCGCGTCTTCAGACGAACGTGACATCATCATCGACGTGGTGCGCAGGACCGCGGAAAGGGTTTTCATGCCGCTGACAGTCGGCGGCGGAGTCCGGACGGTGGATGATATCCGTCGCCTTCTGAACGCCGGTGCGGATAAGGTTTCCATCAACACCGCGGCCGTGCACCGCCCGGAGTTCGTGAAAGAGGCGGCGGAGCGGTTCGGTTCCCAGTGCACCGTGGTGGCCATTGATGCGCGCAGGGTGCCGGGCGAGGAGCGTTGGGAGGTATATACCCACGGGGGGAGAAACGCCACCGGCATCGATGCCGTAGAGTGGGCCCAACGGATGGAGGAGTACGGTTCAGGTGAGATCCTCCTTACCAGCATGGACTGCGACGGGACAAAGGACGGGTATGACCTCTCCCTGACCCGCACCGTTGTTGACGCGGTTTCTATCCCGGTCATTGCGTCGGGCGGTGTTGGTAATCTGGAGCATCTCTTTGACGGCTTTTCCAAGGCCGGCGCAAGCGCCTGTCTGGCCGCTTCCATTTTCCATTACCGGGAATACACCATTGCCGAGGCCAAGGAGTATCTCAGCCAGAGGGGCGTGGCGGTGCGGCTATGACCGAATCCAGGCGGACACTTCAGATGATGGGAGAAAAGGAGGCTATCCTTGATGCCCTGTACCGGGTCATTCTTTCGCGGAAGGCGAACCCCGAGGAAAAGTCGTATACCGTCTCCTTGTTCCGCAAAGGGATTGATACGATCCTGAAAAAGACGGGCGAGGAGGCCACTGAACTGGTAATTGCCGGCAAAGGCGGCAAGCGGGAGGAAATTGTCTACGAAACAGCGGATCTCCTCTACCACGTACTCGTTCTCCTGGGGTACTACGAAATTGAACCGGAAGAGATCTATGCCGAATTGCGTCGCCGCTTCGGGATTTCCGGGATAACGGAAAAGGAATCGCGGAAGGGATAATTTTTTTTCCCAGGGTATGGAGCTGAAGCACAAATTTTGCTTGACAAGATGATTTTGGGTGTTAAGATGGCAATTCTTTACACTTAACCCCCTTGTCTACGGCTCACGTTTACGATATAAGCACGATATTCAAATATAGGAGGGAGGGGAATATGAATGCCGGGAGTAAGGGTCAAGGAGAATGAATCGTTTGAACTTGCACTGAAAAGGTTCAAGAAGCAGTGCGAAAAGGCCGGAATTCTTTCTGAAGTCCGGAAGCGCGAACATTACGAAAAGCCGAGTATCAAAAAGAAGAAAAAAGCGATAGCCGCCCGCAAAAGGGCGTTGAAAAAACAGCGGAAGATCATGGAGTAAGATGTTCCGGTGGCGCATGTGAAAAGTGAACGGGAGAGAAGGCTGGTCATGTGGACTGCACGGGACACGCTTCTCTCGGCATCGTGTTCAAATAGGTGGCGGAACTGTGGGGGCGATCTGGCGATTTGCCCCTACTTTTACTTTCAGGGCAGACCAGAGAGCGCGGAATGAATCTCGTTGATATCCTGATCTGGGTTGTTTTACTGTTTTTCGCGGTAAAAGGATTCATGAAAGGGTTGGTCATGGAGGTCTGTTCCCTTGCCGGGATTGTTGCAGGCGGTTGGGCCGCCTTTGTCTACTGCCATCCACTCGCTGAAGTCCTTCGGCGCCATAGCAGCCTTCCCTCTGCCCTAACCTCAATTCTTTCCTTCGGGCTGATCTTCCTTGCACTCGGCCTGCTCTTTTTTTTCCTGGGACATCTGCTGACGGTTCTTCTCAAGATTGTGCTTCTCGGTGGAGTCAATCGGATGGGTGGTGTTCTGGTCGGGGTTGTGCAAGGTGCGCTTGTTGTGTGCATGCTGCTTACTTTTGCGAGCGGCAGACTATCACCGATGAAAGAATCATCCCTTCTTGCGTCCTCCGTTACCGCCCGCCCTTTTCTCGCATGTGGAAGAACGATTCTGTCGTGGTGGAAGGACGATTCGAACCCTGAGAATCCGCGGAAACCGGTTCGGGTCCCGTCGACGACCGCCGAAGTTCCCGGTCAGGCAGCGCGTGGTTTTCGAGATCGGTTATAATGATTTGATGATTCCTGACGAGATAGTACGGGAAGTCCGCGAGAGAGCGGCTATACTTGATGTGGTGTCGGACTATGTCGGTTTGAAAAAGGCCGGCGCCAATTATCTTGGGCTGTGCCCTTTTCATTCGGAAAAGACGCCTTCCTTTACCGTAAACCCGGTCAAGGGGATGTTTCATTGTTTCGGGTGCGGCGCCGGCGGTGATGTTGTCAGCTTTGTCATGCGTATCGAGGGGCTTTCTTTTCCAGAGGCACTGCGGGTTCTCGCGCGGCGCGTCGGGGTGGAGATACAGGACCGGCCCTTGACGCCTCACGAGAAGCGCGTCGCTGATGAGCGGGAAACCCTCTATCAGGTGCATGAAATTGCCACCCGCTTCTATGAAAGAATCCTGCTGGAAGACCCGGCGGGCGAACGCTGCCGTGCCTACTTGAAGAAGCGGGGCGTTGATGACGCGACGGTCCGGTCATATCGTCTCGGTTTTGCGCCGGATACCTGGGATTTGTTGGCACGCTATTTGGAACAAAAAAAAGTCCCGTTGGAGGCGGCGGAAAAGGCCGGGCTTCTCCGGCAAAGGGAACGGGGCGGACACTATGATGGTTTCAGAAACCGGCTCCTGTTCCCCATTACCGATATTCAGGGGCGTCCCATCGGGTTTGGCGGCCGTGTTCTCGATGATGCGCTGCCCAAATATCTGAATTCACCCGAATCGCCCATCTACCGTAAGAGTGATGTCCTTTTCGGTCTCGGCACGGCAAAGCATGCCATCCGTGAAAAAGGGGCGGTCTTCATCGTGGAGGGATATTTCGATCATCTGGCTCTCTTCCGGGCGGGGATTCACAACGTGGTCGCGACCTGCGGCACTGCCCTGACAGCGGGTCATCTGAAAACCGTTCGACGCTTCGCGGATACGGCATATCTTCTTTTCGATGGGGACAGTGCGGGAAAGAAGGCAACGGTGCGGTCCATGGATCTGTTTCTGGAAGAGAGTTTCCCGGCGCGTGTCGTTCGAGATCGGAAGAGCGTCGTGTAGGGAAAGAGTGTAGATCTCGGTGGTCG
>CALABV010000023.1 GCA_937886325.1 uncultured Geobacter sp. | reverse complement strand
GGGGCCGCACCGGAGGATTCACCCAGAGGAGCATCGAAATCTTCATCAGGAAGAGCCGCGAAGTCGATGTTCATTCTCTTGATGAGGCGTGCGAGCTCACGGGTGGTGATGGAGTAGTCGACGTCCGGGTTTCCGTTCACCTTGAACTCGGGACGATCGCACTCGTACTTCTTGGCGAGGCAGGGCATGATGGAGACGACCACCATCTTCTCCCTCGGAATGCCGAGGAGGTCGGCATAGTAAGTCTTCGCGACTGCGCCGAACATCTGCTGCGGAGACTTGGCGGAAGAAGGAACGTCGAGGAGGTCTGGGAACTGGTGCTCGAAGAACTTCACCCAGGCCGGGCAGCAGGAGGTAAGGATCGGCAGGCGCACGGTCTTGTCGCCGTCCAGATAGCGGGTGAGGCGATCAAGGAACTCGGAACCTTCTTCCATAATGGTAAGGTCGGCAGCGAAGTCGGTGTCGAACACGTGGTCGAAACCGAGGCGACGGAGAGCGGCAGCCATTTTGCCGGTGACGGAGACGCCGGGCTCGATGCCCAGGTCTTCGCCCAGCGCGGCGCGGACGGCCGGAGCGGTCTGGACAACGGTGACCTTGTCCGGGTCGGCAATGGCGTCCACGATTTCCCAGGTATGGTCACGTTCTACGAGCGCGCCGACCGGGCAGACCGCGGTGCACTGGCCGCAGAAGGTACAGACGGATTCTTCGAGGTTCATCTCGAAAGCCGGGGCAACGCATGCGCTAAAGCCCCTGTTGACGCCTGTGAGGACGCCGCAGGTCTGTACTTCGTTGCACATGGTTTCGCAACGACGGCACATGATGCATTTATCCATGTCGCGGATGATGGACGGGGAAATGTCCTTCCGGTAGGTGGACATGGCACCTTCATAACGAATTTCGCGGACGCCGAATTTCTCGGCGATATCCTGCAGATCACACTCACCGGACTTCTGGCAGGTGAGGCAGTCCTTCGGATGATCGGAGAGCATCAGTTCAAGAACGGTCTTGCGTGCGTTCAGAACACGCATGGTGTGGGTCTTGACCACCATGCCGTCAGCAATCGGGGTTGCGCAGGCAGGGGCCAGATTCTTGCGTCCTTCAACTTCAACAACACAGATACGGCAGGATGCGGCCATGTTGTTTACCGCCAGATCCTCGAGATTGAGGAAACAGAGGGTGGGGACATCGATGTTCAGCTTCTTGGCAGCGTCAAGGATCATACTGCCCTGCGGTACTTCCGTTTGTTTACCGTCAATGGTAATTTTTAGCATAGACATGTATATGTGCTCCTTTTCATAGCAGTTTATTTCTTGACTATCGCTTCGAACTTACACTTGTCGATACATGCGCCGCACTTGATGCAGGCGGCCTGATCGATCACGTGGGCTTCCTTCACCTTGCCGGCGATGCAGTTTACCGGACATACGCGGGCACAGAGCGTACAACCGACGCACTTCTCGGGGATGATGACGATCTCGAGCAGGTCCGAACATACGCCGGCCGGACATTTCTTGTCGCGAACGTGGGCAAGGTACTCGTCGGCGAAGGTGTTCATGGTGGACAGAACCGGGTTGGGCATGGTCTGACCGAGGCCGCAGAGGGCGGTGTCCTTGATGTTGACGGCAAGGCTCTTCAGCTTCTCGAAGTCTGCTTCGGTGCCCTGGCCGTGGGTGATCTTGCTGAGGATCTCATAGAGACGCTTGGAGCCGATACGGCACGGAGTACACTTGCCGCAGGTCTCGTCCATGGTGAAGTCCAGGAAGAACTTGGCGATGTCGACCATGCAGTTGTCTTCGTCCATGACGATCATGCCGCCGGAGCCCATCATCGAGTTTTTGGCGAGGAGGTTGTCGTAGTCGATCTGTACATCGGCATCCTTATAGGTCAGGGCGCCGCCGGAAGGTCCGCCGGTCTGCACGGCCTTGAACTCCTTGCCGCCAGGGCAGCCGCCGCCAACTTCGAAGATGACTTCCTTCAGGGTGATACCCATGGGGACTTCGATGAGGCCGGTGTTGTTGATCTTGCCTGCGAGAGCGAAAACCTTGGTACCCTTGGACTTCTCGGTACCGATGGAGGCGAACCAGTCAGCGCCTTTTACCAGGATGGCCGGGATATTGGCGAAGGTTTCCACGTTGTTTACGATGGTCGGCTTGCTCCAGTAGCCGGAGTTTGCGGGGAAGGGAGGCTTGGTGTAAGGCTCGCCGCGGCTTCCTTCCATGGAACGGATAAGGGCGGTTTCCTCACCGCACACGAACGCGCCTGCGCCGTACTTCAGCTCGATGTCGAAATCGAAGCCGGAACCCAGGATGTTCTTGCCGAGCAGGCCGTATGCGCGAGCATCATCAATTGCCTTCACCAGGCGCTTGATTGCCAGCGGGTATTCGGCGCGGATATAGACGACGCCGATGGAAGCGCCGATGGCGTAGCCGCAGATGGCCATAGCTTCAACGACGGAGTGGGGGTCGCCTTCGAGAACGGCGCGGTCCATGAATGCGCCGGGGTCGCCTTCGTCCGCGTTACAGACGACGTATTTCTGGTCGGCCTGGTTGGCAGCGGCAAAGCCCCATTTCGTACCGGTGGGGAATCCGCCCCCCCCACGGCCGCGGATACCGCATTTCTTGATTTCATCGATGACGCCGGCAGGGGTTCCCGCCGTAATGGCGTTGGCAAGGGCTTCGTAGCCACGGACTCCGAGGTAATCTTCAATATTTTCAGGATCGATGAACCCGCAGTTTCTGGTCGCAATTCTCAGCTGTTTTTTTGCTACTTCCATTATCTGACTCCTCCCCTTAATTATAATTCTACCCTTACGTAGTTAACCGGAATCACGTTTTCCACAAGCTCGCCGGTCTTCAGGTACTTCTGGACCAGTTCACGTGCGCTTTTATCATCAAGCTTGCCGAAACAGACAGGCTCTTTGCCCGGAAGGGTCACGACGACGGTCGGCTCGGAATGGCAGTAGGTCATGCAGCCGGACTGCATGAACTCCACATTGGAGAGCCCCTGCTTGGTCGCTTCATCCTTCATGGCTTCCATGACGGCCTTGCCGCCGGAAGCGATACTGCAGGTCGCGAGGGAGACGTTCACGAGAATCTTGTCTTTCCGCGCGGCCACCTTCGCTTTGTAGTCTTCCTGAAACTTTTTCAAATCAGCTGCCGATGCAATTTTTGCCATGATTTAACTCCTTCGGTTCTATTGAAAATTAGTATTCGGCGATAATGCTTTTCACCTGATCAGGTGTAACGTGGGCATACACCTTCTCACCGACGGTCAGAATCGGAGCCAATGCGCAGGCGCCGACGCAACGGAGCACGTCAACGGAGAACTTGCCGTCGGGAGTAACTTCGCCGACTTCCACGTTGAGGGTATCAAGGAATGCATCGACGACCTTCTGGGCGCCTTTGACGAAGCAGGCGGTTCCCATGCAAATCGAAATGGGATACTTGCCCTTCGGCACCATGGTGAAGAAGGTGTAGAAGCTGACGACACCGTACACTTTGGCCAGGGATACATCCATCTGGTCCGCGACGAACTGCTGAACTTCTTTGGGAAGATAGCCGAAAAGGTGCTGGGCCTTATGGAGAACGGTTACCAGATGGCCTTCCTTGGTGGGAAGACTGGCGACGAAATCCGCAAGTTCCTTGTAAAGCTTTTCTGGCAGTGTAGCACGATCCGGAAGTCTACAATCCCCTGTTAACTGACACGTTGATCCTGATTGCATAGCGATAAACCTCTCCTTTCGTTGTTAGCCAAATGAACCGCTTGGCCTTTGTAGAAACCACTACCACATGAAGGCATTCCGTTCTTCACCCTACCCAGCAAACTGCTTGAATGCCTGCTTCACCTTTATGATAAAATATTATCAAATTATCCTTGACTCTCGGTGCAGGCTTATGTATAGTCTGCTTACGGTAGCGTTATGGAGCAGAATATACTACCGTCCGTCAAGAAAACAGATTGAAATCAGATACTCGTTGAGACTCTTGAACGGGACACAAGGCATGTGTGGAAAGCTTTCCGCCACGGAAAGGGGAACACCCGGCACGCCCGGTAAAATACCGTTCTGCGACGGAAAAAGGTCACTCGTATGCTGCATTGAGCCCCTCTTTTGGCCGCCGGGGATTTGACCATAAGTACAACTGATTGTCAAGGGGGTTTTTCCCGACACCCCCAAGGCCTATTTACCGTTATAAACGGGAGTATTTCGCCGGTACGACGCCCGGCCGCACAAACCGGCAGAAGGTGCTTAAAACTCCCTCTCTACCCTGTCTCAACGGCACGGCACACAACCACACCACATGAACCGGTCAGTTCAGACTGCACTGCACGCAAGCCACTCCCCTCCCTTACGTATCTTCAGGAATAAAACATTTTTCTAGGTAATCAAGAGTAACGCATTGCCTCCATGAAATCGGGGTTGCATTTCGGTATCGCGTTTCGAGAACAAATTTCTATGAAAACGGGAAAGGGTGGGAAAGAAACTCTGGATGGTGACCCTATGAAACACTCACCGGAGCGAAGTCCATAGTATTAGCCTGATTTTAGGGGATTTCAACATAAGTAAAATTTTTTGTCAAGGCAAAATTTCTTTCAAATCCAAGCCTGTACACTACTTTCAGACCGGCAGGATCGACTCCCGAACACTACCTCATCGACCCTGTATCGAACCGTCTCCCCTCTCCTCACCATACCTGACGCCATTTCATCTCACAGGCAAAACATATCCCCGTTCCGGGACGGTGACCTTATCCGGAGTAAGCCAGAGCCGCCCACCACGCCATAACCGGAATACAGGCGGCAGACAGAGACAGCAGGGCATTCAGCCGCTTGCCTGGTAGCCCGTGTTCTCCAACCAGATACTCCGCACAGATACCCAGAACAGTTCCGAAAGCAAAACCGAACAGGTGTGCGCCCAGATCGGTCCGCTCTCCCTCCGTTCCCAACACCGCAAGAAGGGCAACCGCACCGGCCAGGGGCAGCGGCCAGCGCCTCTGGAGGCGGCGCCGGTCACGCAACAGGCGAAGGGAGGCAAGAATCCCGACGGCGCCGAACACGAGGGTGGATGCGCCGACGGAAGTATGCGAAGGGAGTTGGAACCATGAGTTGGCCAGGTTTCCAAGGATACCGGACGCAAGCAGAAGGCACCAGGCAAGACCGGAACCGAGATCACGGCAGAGCCAGACGATAAAAACCCCGCCTATTGTCAGGTTGCCGAGCAGGTGCGGCAGACCGGAATGGAGCGTGAGAGCGGTTACCGTCCTCCACCATTGACCGTTCAGGATCCGGCCGGCATCGGCGCTGCCCAGTCCGAGCCAGTCGATAGGGGAATGACCGAGGAAAGAATTGTCGAGGAGGGTCAGGTTATGAAATGTTGCCACAAGGAACAGAACCGACAGAGTCGCCAGGGTATTTTCGGCCAAGGGACGCGAGACTTGTGCGGGCGGAGGCCAGTTACGGTTTTCCTGTTCGAAAAGACGAAGCTCCTCCCTGGCCGTATCATAATATGCTTCCGGCACCTGCAGGGACCACCCCGACTCGCTCCGTTCCACCCGAAACGGCACGTACCGTGACGCAAGAACCAAAGCCCACAGGTCGGCTCTCCGCCGGGAGAGAATGGTCGCCCCCCTCTCACCGCAAAGGTCCGACGGGATCGCCCGCCACTCCACCTCCTGATTCTGTCTGCCTTCCGTTTGCTGATCCATGGCGCACAGGCTGTTTTACCTTTCCCCATTCCATCAGGAAAGTCATACGAACGTCATTTGCAGGTTATGGTCCCAATAATCCTGGCCGGTTTGAAAGGCTCTTCCTTGAAATACTCCTGACGAACGATCGCATACCCGCCGGGACAGACCTTATTTGCCGCGGCGTCCCAGTCGTGGTGGAGAATGCTGGAATTCAGCATGGCCGTTGCACCGTCGTCATGCACCTCGACCTCGTAGGCATCGGCAACCTTTGTGGTGCGCACAGTCTGCGAGCATCCGCAGGCGACTGCCAGAACAAAGAGAAAAACAGCGAGTTTCATCAAGGGATCACACCTCACTTTCAAGGAAACAGTCTCGAACCCTTTTCACTAACCGTTTCCCGATGAATTACCGGGGATCTTTCCCCACGAGGAAAAAGGGTTTACGGCCAGGTGAGAATTATAGTACCGCACATCTCCGGTCACTTCCTCGCCCGCCCATTCCGGCAACGCGAACTCCTGCCCCTCATGCTCCAATTCCACCTCGGCAAGCACCAGACCTGCATTCGCGCCCAGGAACTCATCCACATCCCACCGCATGCCGTGGGCCTCGACCGAGTACCGGACCTTTTCCACCACCCCGCCGGTGCTCAGCGTCTCGATCATGGCACGGGCGTCCCCAACGGGGATCGGGTACTCAAACTCGTCCCGCGCCCCTCCTTCGGACCTTCCCTTGATGGTGAGATATCCCGCATCGCCAAGTATCCGCGCCCGAACGGTCACACGCTCATCGGTCGCCAGATACGCCTGACAACAGGATACACCCTCAATCCCAGACTTCCAGGAGTCATTCCGCACCAGAAATTTACGCTCGATTTCCCGTGCCACGCTTTTCACTCCTTCTTTCCAAGTAACTTCAATCTACGTGGTTGAAATATCGTGACAGCCTTTTTTGAAGGTACTTGCTGAATAAGCGCCCCTCAAAAGGGCGTGGGACGCTGAATCCGTGCCGCCTTCACGCCGTCGCCTTCGCGGAACGCCTCGGTTTCTTGCATCGGCGTGGGTTGAACCGGCCCGACGATGTTCATCCGGCGTACCCGGCGTGAAAAAGTATCGGCGACGTTCAAACCCCGGCAATCCTCTCGTCTCGGCATTCAGGCAGCACGGATTCAGGCCCTCCTCTTCGCGCATACAATCGGTCAATCAGTGGGCCTCGGTAACTATACCAGATAGGGACTGTTTCAGACAGGTGCAAAAAACAATGAATCTTGCGCGCCTCACGCCGGAGAGGAAGATTCCGGCCACAAATCTCACCGGATGCGATAAAATGCACCCCACGAAAGAGTACTCCCGAGAACGGCGGATGGATTCGTCCGTGGGTGGACGAATGATTCCTTCTCCCGCCGAAGCCGGTTTACCTGAAAAAGGAAGGAACGGATGGCATTCGTCTGGGTGGCCATAGCGCTCGCGTCGGCAATCGGCGACGCGTCGAGGGATCTCGCGGCAAAAAGGGTGCTTACGAAGAGCAATTCTCTCCTGTTCACCTGGCTGCTGTTCGCCCTGCCGCTCCCCGTACTTTACGCTTCGGACATTCTCTGCGGCGTGCCCCGTCCCGCTCCCGGGTTTTACTCCGCCATCTTCACCGCACTCCCCCTGGAGATTCTCGCACAGATCCTTTACATGCAGGCCCTACGGCTTTCGCCGCTCAGCATCGTGGCGCCGCTTCTATCACTCTCTCCCGTTTTCATGCTCATCATCCCTTTCCTCCTCATCGGGGAACGGATCAGCCTGACCAGCGGCATCGGGGTGCTGCTGATCGCCGGGGGCGCCTATACCCTGAACGCGGGAACGGCGAGGCGGGGGATCCTGGAGCCATTCCGGGCACTGCTGCGGGAGCGGGGAGCACTCTACATGTGCACGGTTGCATTCCTTTTCTCCATCACCGCAACCCTTTCAAAAAAAGCAATCATGCTCTCCTCGCCCTTTCACTATATGGCAGTCTACTGGACGTGCCTGGTAATCGGCATGACGCCCATCCTGGCCGTGACTTACCGGGGTCGATGGCGTGAGATCCTGAAGGAGGGAACGGTCAGAAAGACGCTCCTTCCGGCGCTGCTGTTCGTAACGGCCGTCATTGCCGCGGCCTTTGCCCTGAGTCTCGCCAAGGTGACCTATGTCACGGCGGTGAAACGGCTCAGCGTCCTGTTCAGCATCGTTCTGGGAGGAACGATACTGAAAGAGGGCGCGCTCAGGGAGCGACTTGCCGGAGGGACCCTCATGGTTTCCGGCTTTGCCCTGATCGTTCTTTTCGGATAAAGAACCTCTGGACAGACCCCTCATGGAACATGTAGGCTGTGCCTCGCATCTATCCCCGGAAAGGATCACCCATGGACTACTGTGCCGACCTGCATATCCACTCACCCTTTTCGAGGGCGACAAGCAAAGAGTGCGATCCTGCCGGACTGTGCGCCTGGGCTCGGACAAAGGGCATCCAGGTGGTTGCTTCCGGGGACTTTACCCATCCCGGATGGCTTGCCCTTCTGAAGGAAACACTGGTACCGGCCGAATCCGGATTCCTCCGTCTCAGGAATGAGAATGCGCCCCCTCCCCTGCCGGGCATACCCTCTTCTTCCGCGCCGGTACGTTTCGTCCTCTCCGCCGAGATATCCTGCATCTACAAGCGGCACGGCGTCGTGCGCAAGGTCCACAACCTGGTCTACGTTCCCGATTTCCCTTCAGCGGAACGGATTGCTTCCCGGCTTGCCGGGATCGGCAACATCGAATCGGACGGCCGTCCCATCCTGGGCCTCGATTCCCGGAACCTGCTGGAGATCGTCCTGGAGGAAGCGCCGGAGGGTTTCCTCGTGCCGGCCCACATCTGGACCCCCTGGTTCTCCCTGTTCGGGTCGAAATCGGGATTCGACGACATTGAAGAGTGTTTCGGCGATCTGACCCCCAATGTCTTCGCCTTGGAGACCGGCCTTTCCTCGGACCCGGACATGAACCGGCTGATTTCGTCACTGGACCGATTCGCCCTCATCTCCAACTCGGACTGCCACTCTCCGTCCAAACTCGGCCGCGAGGCAAACCTCTTTTCCACCGGCTTCGATTTCTTCTCCCTCCGCAATGCCCTGCGGCGAAACAACAGCGAAACCTTTCGCGGCACAATCGAGTTCTATCCCGAAGAGGGGAAATACCACCTGGACGGGCACCGTGCCTGCAAGGTCTGCATGGAACCGCAGGATACCCGCGCGGCAGAGTGCCGCTGCCCGGTATGCGGCCGCCCCCTCACCGTGGGTGTGCTCCACCGGGTCATGGAACTGGCGGATCGGGACCACCCCGTCTACCCCGAAAACTCCCCCGGCTTCCACAGCCTGGTACCGCTCCCCGAGGTCCTGGGGGAAATCCTCGGCGTCGGGCCGTCGTCCAAGGCGGTGCTGAACAGCTACGCAGGACTCATCGGCCGGTTCGGTTCCGAGTTCACCCTGCTGCTCCATGCCTCGCGTGAAGAGCTTTCCGCCGAGTCCCCTCTTCTCGCGGAGGCCGTTATTCGCATCAGGGAAGGAAAGGTCATCCGGCACGGGGGGTACGACGGTGAATTCGGCGTTATCCGGGTCTTCCAGGAGGGCGAAATCGCACGACTCCAGGGCCGGCTCGGCCTTTTCTCCGCGGAAAGCCCGAAGAGGGGCAGGAAGAGCCGGGGGTCGTCGACTGCCGACCCGGACATGGATATCGAAACCATCCGGGGAACCGCTACGGCAAAGAAAGCTGTCGGGAAACCCCTGATCGGCCCGAATCCGGAGCAGGCCGAGGCCGTTGAAGCCCCTGACCGGCGGATCCTGGTGACAGCAGGTCCCGGCGCAGGCAAGACCTTTACCCTGACGGCGCGAATCACCTCTCTCATCACCGCCGGCGCCGATCCCGCGCGCATCTGCGCCATCACCTTCACCAACCGGGCGGCCGAAGAGGTACGAGAGCGCGTGGTCCGGGCAGCGGGCAAAGCGGGACGCCGGGTATTCGTCGGGACATTCCACCGCTTCTGCCTGGACCGGCTCCGGGATGGGAACTTCGAGCCGGTCGTTCTCGGCCCCGAGAGCAGGGATCGTCTCCTGAAACGCCTCTTTCCCGAACTGACAAAACGGGATCGGGAGTCGCTCCGCGACGAAATCTCCGCCTTCTTCGTAGGCGCTGAACAGCAATCTCCGCCGCCCATGGTCCGGCGCTACCTGGAAGAGACGGAACGTCTCTCCGCCATCGACCTGGACGGGGTCGTCCCATTCCTCCTCTCGCACCTGGACCGGGAGCCCTGGTTCCGCCGGAAAATCCAGGAGGACATCGATCACCTTTTCGTGGATGAGTTCCAGGACCTGAACGAGCCCCAGTACCGGCTCGTCCGGATCCTTGGCGAACACGCCTCAATCTTTGCCATCGGCGACCCGGACCAGTCCATCTACGGTTTCCGGGGAAGCGATCCCTCCCATTTTTTCCGTTTCTCCGAAGGACCGTCTACCCGGAGCATCCGGCTGGTCCGCAACTACCGTTCGGCGCCGATCCTCATCGAAGCTGCGAATGGTGTCATCTCTGGCAACCCCTGTCCGTCACGTCTCCCGATCGTTCCCGCTTCAGCACGTGAGGGCGCCATCGAGCTGCACCGCCTTCCGACACCTGCGGCCGAAGCGGAATGCATCGTGCGAAGAATCGAAGAACTGATGGGCGGCATCAGCTCTTTCTCCCTCGCCTCCGGCAGGGGGGGCGACCAAGGATCGGGCCGCGGCTTCGGCGAGGTGGCGATACTGTTCCGCATCTCCCGGCAGGCGGAGGAGTTGACGAATGCGCTCCAGCGTCGGGGGATCCCGTTCCAGATGGTGGGCGCGACCCCCTATTTCCTCTCTCCGGGGGCCCGGTCGGCAACCCGTTTTGTGTGGGGAGCCGCCGGGACTCGTGAAACCGCCGACTGGCTGGCGCTCCTGCGGGGTATTCCCGGGCTCGGCGAAGCGACCCTGGAACGGCTGGACGCGGCGCTCCCCCTCTCCGGCGACTTTCCGGCCCTGGCATTGTCTGCCGGGCTCCCGCCACAGGCGGAGCGTCGCATCGCTGACCTGGACGCGGCGCTGGAGCGGTTCCGGAAACAGGCATCCGCCGGAGGCCTCGCGGTCGCCCTTGACCAAGTGTTCGCCTTCGTCGGCGCTGACCCGGCTCACCCGGACTGCACCAGGCTTCGTACCCTTGCCGGAAGCTTCGGCGCAGACCTTTCGACCTTCAGCAGCCACCTGCGGAACTACGCAGCCGAGACCGTCTATGATGAACGTGCCGAGGCGGTGGCCCTCATGACCCTCCACGCCGCCAAGGGGCTGGAATTCCCGGTCGTCTTCATCGCGGGCTGCGAGGAGGGGCTCATGCCGTGTTCCCTCCGGGGCGCCACCTCGATCGAGGAAGAGCGGCGTCTCTTCTACGTGGGCATGACCCGCGCACGGGAAAATCTCATCCTCACCGCCTCGACGACCCGTCCATGGGCAGGGCAGGGAGAACGCCCCCTCTCGCGCTTCGTGAACGAGATACCGGAAAACCTGGTCACCAGGGGCGTTCCAACCGGAAAACGCGGGAAAGGGCGGAAGGCTGAGCAGATGGAACTGTTCTGACAGGGTAGCATTGGGAAGCAGGTGCAAAAGCAGGAGACTGAAGAAGCAGACACCATATGAACCCAAAACGGCAGTTGGAGGTATCCGTAGAGAGCGACTCTGTCCTATTTCGTTGCTGCTCATAGCAAAATGGAGCGGCCACAGCCGATACTGTCCGAACCCGAAGGGTGAGTCTATCGGCTGTAGCGAAATGTGCTTAGAGCAGCAGAAAGAGGGCATCCGGAGCGAACGAAGGATGCCTCCAACTGCCGAATCTAGGATGAAAAACGCCGTATTCCTGATGGGACACGGCGTTTTTTCGTAACGAATGGGAAAATTCGGTTAGATGGGGACTCCCCCACCGGCCTTGGTCTCCGCCGGGGAAGGGCGGAGCGTGATCCCTCGCGATTCGGTGACCGCGGCGGGGTCGAAGTGCATCACGCGGTTTCGTCCGGCCAGTTTGGCCCGGTGAAGGGCAACGTCGGCGGAACCGGCCAGAGACTCGAAATCGCGGCCGTTTTCCGGGAATGAGGCGACCCCGATGCTTACCGTGAGGCGACCGAGGGGCAGATTTTCCTCGTGGGTGAATCCCGCCCGTTCCACCTCGCGCCGGAACCTCTCGGCAACACCCACCGAATCTCTTTTCGGGGTCCCGGGAAGGATAACGCAGAACCGCTCTCCGCCGTACCGGGTGACGATGTCCATCTGGCGGGCGGTACTTTTGAGAAGGCGGGCGGTCTTTTTCAGCACCACATCACCGGCTGCATGGCCGCAGAGGTCGTTGTACACCTTGAAATTGTCCAGGTCCACGAGCAGGATGGAGAATTCCAGCTTCTGTCGTGCAGCGCGACTCATCTCCTCCTCCAGTCTCTGCTCCAGGAAACGGCGGTTGAAAAGCTTGGTAAGGGGGTCGGTCACCGTGACCTCCTCCAGTTGAGCCGCCTTTTCGCTGGACTCGCTCCGCTCAAGCACCACACAGGCATGCCGCGCCATGGAGATAAGGAGCTCCAGATCCTCATCGGTGAAGACCCCGTTGCCGCCCTTATCCGACAGGTTCAGCACTCCGATAACAGCCCCGCTTACCACAAGGGGGATGCTGATAAAGGACTTGGTCTTGAAACGGGAACGGTTTCGGATGCGCACCCGCGTATCCTGTTCGATATCACGAACCAGCAGAGGCTGTCCGGTCTCCGCTACTTTTCCGGCAATCCCCCTGCCGACGCGACCGCTTATGCTTTTCGCCAGTTGCAGATTCATGCCGAGCACCGATTCGATGCGCATGTTCTTGCCGCTTTCATCAACAAGCATGAGAGATCCCGAAGATGCATTGACGAGATCCGCGGCCATCTCCAGGATGGAGTTGTACAGGTCCCGTCGGCTCTCCGCCAGGGAGAGCGTGCTCAGGACGGACACGAATCTGTTGGAAAGAGAGCTCTCCAGCCGGTGTTCTTCCTCCCTTTGGAACTGGAGAGCCTTCGCGGCAATGCGATCCGTAATCATTTCCACGAGAAAAGCATCCCGCATACCGAGATCGCCGTCGAAGAAGGCAAGAACACCCAGTATCTCATCCCCGCTGGAAATCGGAAGACATAACGCCCGTCCCGCGACCAGGGTGGGAAAGACCTCCCCCATTTCCTGTGCCGGCACCACGGCAGGTTCGCAGGAACCATCGGGGAAGAGAGCGGCAATCCGATCTTCCTCAAGTGCGCCGATCCGGTCCGGCATGCCGAGAATTCCTCGAAGGGCGATCCCATTCCCCTGGCAGTCCCTGACACCCATCGCCACACGGGGAATATCGAACAGGATCACCAGGGTTTCCCTGAGCAGCCCTTTCAGCTCATCCATGGTCGAGGCTCGATCCATCTGGGCAAGCACCCCGCGGACAGTGCGGATCCTTCCCGTACTCCGTTCCAGAAGACGGGCCTGGAGACTGTCAGGATCAAACCCCGAAAGGAGCCGGGATACCTCTTTCGCAGCGTCCCTTACCTCCTGGGAGGTTGAAGAGGGAAGTTCAACCAGTCGGTCGAGCAGGGCGAAACCGTCGATCCTGTCCGTTTTGGCAAGCTTTTCGGCCAGAAAGAGATCGATGTCCCTCTCCCGCACGCCTCCGCCGATGAAACAGTACCGGAAACCGTCCCGGGGTTGAAACGGAACGGCAAAATTCATCAGGCCGGCCCGGCAACTGAAGACCATCGCCTTTTTCTTTTCCAGGGCCAGCTGCACCGCCTTTTCAAAGGCGGGCTCGCACCGTTCGCTGCAGACAAGGTTCCGTGCAAGCCCACCGCACATGGTGGATGACGGCGCAAGCCTGGTCACCACTCCGTCATTCTCGTAGTAGAGCGCAAGAGCGAATTTCTCGAGGAATTCATAGCTGCGAAGCAGTTCGAGAAGCTCCAGAGGCTTTATCCCCAGCGAATCGTCGAAAGACATTTTTCCCTCTTTCAAACCGTACGTTCCGGCGGAACGGAACTATTACACGGCTCCACCCACGGTCATGCCGGAAATAAGGAGCGTCGGTTGCGCGTCGGAAACCGGGGCGCCCTGGCCGTCCTTGCCGCAGGTACCGATGCCGAAACCGAGATCAGTGCCGATTTTCGTCACTTTTTTCAGTACATCGGGGCCATTTCCCGTCAATGTGGCGCCGCGTACCGGCTCACCGACGGCCCCGTTTTCAATGAGATATCCCTCGGAAACCTCGAAGACGAAATCCCCGTTCACCGTGTTGACCTGTCCCCCCCCCATCTTCCTGACGAGCAGGCCCCGCTCCACTTCCCGGATGATGGACTCGGGAGACGTGTCGCCGGGCGCGATGAGCGTGTTGGACATGCGCACGATGGGACGGGCGTGGTACGACTCCCGCCGCCCGTTGCCGGTGGATTCGCACCCATCCTTCATGGCGGAAAGCCGGTCGTACAGATACCCCTTCAGCACCCCGTTTTCAACGAGCACGTTCCTTCTGCCGGAGATCCCTTCGTCGTCGAAGGAATAGGAACCCCGGCAATTGGGTATGGTCGAGTCGTCAATAACCGTTACCAGGGGAGAAGCAACCTGAGTGCCAACTTTTCCGGCATACACCGACATTCCCGCCTGGACCAGATCCGCTTCCAGCCCGTGACCGATTGCCTCGTGCACCATGGTACCGCCCGCCTCCGAGGAGATGACAACAGGCATCATGCCGGCCGGGGCCTTGCGCGCCGTCAACATCATCACAGCCCGGCCCGCGGCCGCATGCGCAACTTCTTCCGGGCTCTTCTCATCGAACAGCTCGAATCCGCGGAATCCGCCGACGGGCTCATACCCCGTCTGGATCACATCCCCCTGGGCGGCAACCACCTGGGCAAGAAAAACGGTGCCGGTCCTGCCGGTTTCGATAAACTCTCCCAGCGAATTGGCGATCTGGGTGCGGACCCTGCCGTCGCGGTACACCACCATCACCTGACGAACCCGCTCATCCATCCTTCGCGCCGCATCATCGGCACGACGCACCAGGGCCACCTTGTCCTGAAGGGGAACCGTTTCCGGAGAAGTCCTGATGACGAATCCAGGGCCAACCATTTTTGTTCGCAGATCGATGGGTGCGCCGAATTCCTTTCCCCGCACCGCGCGGCTCACGGTGTCGGCCAGGGCGAGAAGCGCCTTCTCCGTTATCTCGTTGGTAAAGGCGTAGGCGGTCCGGAGGTCGGAAATGACCCGGATACCGACACCGCGATCCGTCCCGGCTATGATCTTCTCAATTTTCCCGTCCTCGCAGACAATGGAAGTGGACGTTCCTTCCTCGAAATAGATATCCGAGAATTCACCACCGCCGGCAAGGGCCCGGCGCAGGATACGGGGTATATCCATGCTGTCAAGCATCATGAGTAGTCTCCTGAGTTCTGAGGAAAGGGTTGGCGTCAGGGAGATCGATCTCCGTGAGACCAATCTCCCTGTCGAGTGCCGCGACAAGGTCGTCCACGTCCTCCGCGAAACAGTCCGGGAAGGAGAGCACGACGATTCCCCGGCGGGGATCCAGGGTGGTCAGGGTCGCCAGTCCATCATAAGCCTCCAGGGTAAACCGGAGATAAGCGATAGAGCGGCGGTCGACACGGAAGAACCTCACAACGACAGCGCCCGCCGGATCCTTCTAACCGACTCCTCCCTCCCCAGCACGCCGATCACGTCGTAGATGGCGGGTGACGGGGCGCCGCCGGTCAGGGCGAAGCGGATCGGCTGGGCAACATCCTTGAGCTTCACGCCGCGATCCGCGCACATCCCTTCAAAGATCGCAGCCACTGCGTCGTGGCTCAGGTCGTCGGCCTTCTCCAGCCGGGCCGCCACTTCCGCGCACAGTTCACGACCGGCTGGGGTCAGGAACTTGGTAACGGATTTCTCGTCATACTCGAAATCGGACGTGTAGTAGAAGACGGTCCCGTCGGCCATCTCCAGCATGGTGCGGGAGCGGTCCTGCAGGGTCCGCACAACGGCCGTCAGGTCAGGCCCGCCGGTCACGTCTACGCCCCGCTCCGGCAGGAAGGGGAGGAGAAGACCTGCCAGCCGTTCCGGGTCGCCGGTCTTGATGTAATGGGCATTCAGCCACAGCAGCTTGTCCGGGTTGAACACGCCGGCGGAGCGGCCAACCGCCTCGATGGTGAATTTGTCGATGAGTTCGTCGAGGGTGAAGATCTCCTCATCGCCGTGGCTCCACCCGAGCCGTACCAGGTAGTTGACCATGGCCTCGGGAAGGAACCCCATGTCGCGGTACGCCATGACGCTGGTCGCGCCGTGCCGCTTGGAAAGCCGCGACTTGTCCGCGCCCAGGATCATCGGCACGTGGGCGAACTCGGGCACCGGGCAGCCGAGGGCTTCGTAGAGCAGGATCTGGCGCGGGGTATTGTTGACGTGGTCGTCGCCGCGGATGACGGTGGTTATCCCCATGGAGACATCGTCGATGACTACCGTGAAATTGTAGGTGGGGGTGCCGTCGGTGCGCTGGATGATAAGGTCGTCCAGTTCCTCGTTCTGGAAAGAAATCCTCCCCTTGATCAGGTCGTCGAAAGCGGTCGTTCCCTCCAGGGGCGCCCTGAAGCGGACCACGAACGGCGCGCCCGGGCGTTCTTCCTTCAGATCCCGGCATGCGCCGTCGTACTTCGGCTTTCTCCCCTCGCTGATGGCCAGCTCACGCTTCCGATCCAGTTCTTCGGGCGTGCAGTAGCACTTGTACGCCTTGCCAGCGGCCAGAAGCTTCTCCACGTATTCCCGGTACAGGGGGAAATTGTCGGATTGGTAAAAGGGCCCCTCATCCCAGTCGAGGCCGAGCCAGGTCATCCCTTCCAGGATGGCATCCACCGACTCCTTGGTCGAGCGGGCGACATCGGTGTCCTCTATACGGAGGATGAATTTCCCCTTTTCCTTCCTGGCAAGCAGCCAGTTGAACAGCGCGGTCCGTGCGCCTCCGATGTGGAGGAAGCCGGTGGGGCTGGGTGCGAAACGCAAACGGATTTCCGACATGGTGTTCTCCTTACATTCTATAATCAAGCCGCCGGGGCGGTCGGACTTCAAGGAAAGACCCGTTTCAGGGAGTCTCCTCCCCCCTCTTCATCATCGGCCTTGTCGCCCGGTATTCGGTATTCTTCCCCGGCCCAGGCGCCCAGGTCAACCATCTTGCACCTCTCGGAGCAGAACGGACGAAAGGGGTTTCCCTCCCATTCGGTCTTTTTCCCACACACGGGGCAGGCAACGACCATACTGAACCTTTCCTCTCCCGGATGATTGCGCTTCCGACGCAGCCGGCGACCCTCACGGGCCGAAAACAAAAAACCCCTGGCTTCTTCGCTCCGCAGGGGATGGATCACATGGGGATGCCGGTTTTCGGGAGGTGGAATTGTATCGGTTAAGGGTGAAAAAATCAAGCGGGTATCTCATCAGAAAATAAGGAAACAGGGGAAGATTCTCCTTTGACTTGGAAAGAATTATGAAGATATACTCTGGAACCGAAAAAACAAAATAAGGGGGGGTAGTATGAAGAGAAGCTTTTGTCTGACAGTCGGGATGATGGTGATTTCCTGCTTCGTTCTAACGGGGTGCAAAAAGGCAGGGGAAAAGGCCGCCGAGAAAGCCATCGAGGCAGGGCTGGCAAAAGAAGGGGTCAAAGCGGACGTGGACGCATCCGATGGAAAGGTAACGATCCAGAGCAAGGACGGCAAAACGGAGTTTACCGGCGGCAAAAACGCAAAGGTGCCGGAAAACTTTCCTAAGGATGTATACGTTTATGAAGGGGCAACCATCAACGCCGCGCTTTCCGTTCCGGGGGGATTCAACCTGACCATGGAGACGGGCGACCCGGCCGAAACCGTTCTCTCCTCCGTCAAGAAAAAGATGACCGGCCAGGGGTGGAAGGAAGAAATGACCATGAATCAGGGCGAGCAGTCCATGGTGGGATACAAAAAAGGCGAGCGCACGACGATGATCACCATATCGACCGACAAGAAACTGACGAGGATCGCTCTCACGGTAACGGAGGAAAAGGGAAAGTAAGCGCTTTCCGGGGAGATCCGGCCGGAACCTCATGCGAAAAAAGAGGCATATCCCCATGGCGAAAGCCGCCCGCGCAACCGGACCCCGGCTCTTCGAGGCGGGATCGGCAGCCCTGCAATCCAGGCTTCCGGTCCCGCTTTTGAATCACATCCCCAACCAGCGTCATTCATCCTCAAAGCCGTTCCAGATATCCTCGGTAAATCCAAGGTTCAGCGCGGCGCTCTGCTCTTGATAGTTCAAGTCCTTCCAGACTTTGTCGGTACTTGCCGGCGCTTCGTTCCTGTCCCATGTATCGTGTCGCCATCCGAGAATGGTCCAGAGCTCTTTTTCTTCACTGCTCAGATCCGCCCACGACAGTTTTTCCCAGATTCCCGGATTGCCTTTCATGTCTCGAACATTCATGGCTGCCTCCTGCAGCATCGTACTGAGTCTCTTGCGGAGAGACCTTCGCGACGTCGGCTTATTGGTAACTGATGATGGAAAGACATATTGCCATCCTTATCATATCAGTCAGTCACCCATGTTCAAGGCATCACAAACCTGCGCCCCCACGTCTCCCGCAATGAATTGCCGTTCCCGCTCCCTGATGTCGCTAGCCCCGATAAAGTCATAGTACTCATCGAAGGTCAGCATATTGTCAAGATAACCTTCCGTTGTGCCCTGTTCTTTGAGGTATCGTGCCCAGCCCATCAAGGCTTTGGTGGCGGTAAAGACGGACCCGCAGGGATAGATGACCACGCTGTAACCCAGATTCTGCAGATCCGTGACGTTCAGAAAAGAGGTTTTCCCTCCTTCGATCATGTTTGCCATGCTCGGCGTGTTCAGTTCGCGTAAAACCGTATTGACCCGCCGCATCTCCTCGGCAGTCTGTACGGCTTCGACAAAAACCATGTCGGCCCCTGCACGGGCATAGAGCCCTGCTCTGTTCAGGGCTTCCTCGAACCCGTGCACTGCGTAGGCGTCGGTGCGCGCCATGATCACAAAATCGGGATCTTCCCGCGCCCAAAGCGCGGCTCTGAGTTTCGGCAGGTACTCCTCCACCGGGACGACACCTTTTCCCTCCATGTGCCCGCACCTCTTGGGGTATGTCTGGTCTTCGATGAAAAGCCCTGCCGCACCGGCTTTCTGACACTCCTTGACGGCGCGGATGACGTTGTTCACATCGCCGAAACCGGTATCGATATCGACAAGAACGGGCAAATCCACCGCGCTGCATATGTTTTTGTATTGCGTGATCATCTCTGAACCCGTAAGGAGACCGATGTCCGGCATGCCGAGCAGGCTGCCCGCAAGACCATAGCCGGCAGCCGCAATTGCCTGAAAGCCGGCCTGCCGGAGTACCCTGGCTGAAAGACCGTCATGGCAAGCCGGCAGCTGAAGGATATCCGGAGCGTGGATCATGTCCCGAAATTTCGTCGTTTTTTTCACTTGATATCTCCTGTATGCAAATCGATATATATCCCGCCCCTCATGCATCAAAACCCTCCCACAGGCAACGGGCACGCGGAAACCGCTTTCCCCCTATTCCCATGACTGCATCGGCGTACCCCACCACATCCCGTCGAGGAGTTTTTCATTACTATTGCAAGATTTCTTTCTACCCTACCGCAACAAAACATGTCAACGTTTCCAGCCCCACCCCCCATCCGGCAAACCATTGTAACTGCGCCTGCTTTACGAGCCACCGCACATGGACCATGTCTTTCCGTTCACCTTGGCTGAAAAACATAGTGGGATATTGCGCAGTGCTGGTCTATACTTGTCGCCGTACTCCTTCCGCCCCAAGGGGGTCGAACGAAACCATACGGGAGAACTCGCGATGACGATAGAATCCATCAACCCCGCCACCGGAAAGGTAACGGAAATCTTTAACGAATGGTCCGCGGAAGCGACCGCCCGGGTCGTCGAACAGGCGCACTCCGCCTGGGCGGGATGGCGTGAAGCCCCCTTTTTCGAAAAGGCGGCCCTGATGAGAAAGGCGGCGGAGACACTGCGCAGCCGAGCCGGAGAATATGCGGAGATCATGGCGCTGGAGATGGGCAAGCCGGTAACGCAGGGGCGCGGCGAGGTAGAGAAGTGCGCCTGGGCATGCGACTTCTACGCCGAACATGCCGCCGGCTTCCTGACGGACGAGACTGCCGAGAGCGACGCCTCCCGCGCCTACGTGGCCTTCCGCCCGCTGGGAGTGGTGCTGGCGGTCATGCCGTGGAATTTCCCCTTCTGGCAGGTATTCCGCTGTGCCGCTCCAGCCCTCATGGCGGGAAACGCGATGCTGCTCAAACACTCCTCCAACGTGCCCCGCTGCGCCCTGGCCATTGAGGATGTCTTCCGCGGGGCCGGTTTTCCGGAGAATGTCTTCAGGACACTTATGATCGGGTCCGGCAGGGTGGATGCGGTTATTGAAAATACCCATGTGAAGGGGGTTGCCCTGACCGGGAGCTGCGAGGCAGGGCGAAAGGTTGCGGCAACCGCCGGGCGGATGCTGAAGAAGACCGTCCTGGAACTGGGCGGAAGCGACCCGTTCATCGTTCTGGCGGATGCCGACCTGCAAGAGGCTGCCAGAATCGGGGCGCTCGCCCGCTGCATCAACTCCGGACAGAGCTGCATCGCCGCCAAACGGTTCATCGTGGAGGAACCGGTGTATGCCCGCTTTCTGGAATTATTCGCGAAAGAGATGGCTGCCCTGAAAATGGGCAACCCTCTGGATGAGTCGACCCAGGTTGGCCCACTTGCCAGACAGGACCTGGTGGACGATCTGCACGGACAGGTGACCGACGCCGTAAGCAAAGGGGCCGACGCGCTCCTGGGAGGCAGCCCCCTGGAATCGGCGGGCTATTACTACCCTCCCACGGTACTAACCGGTGTCACGCCGGAGATGCGGGTATTCCGCGAAGAATTGTTCGGCCCGGTGGCCGTTGTCTTAGCGGTCCGGAACGCGGATCAGGCGGTACGATTGGCCAACGACACACCTTTCGGCCTGGGCGCATCTGTCTGGACCGGTGAGCCGGAACACGGCGCCGGCCTCGCCGCGCACATCGATGCCGGCGCCGTGTTCGTGAACGGCATGGTGAAGAGCGACCCCCGGCTCCCCTTCGGCGGGATCAAGGATTCAGGGTACGGACGAGAACTGGGCGGATTCGGGATCCGGGAATTTGTCAACATCCAGACGGTCTGGATCAGGTAGTGCCGCCATGAAATACTGAAAACAATTCTCCGGCCGGCAGAATCCATACCTCTTGGCCATCTTGGCGGCATGCGCCTCCTTCAGCATGGGCAACCTTCGGCGTGTCCGTCTGCACACTCTTACTCAGGCAGGGAGAGCGGGACGCCCTTTATATTTTTCATCCCAATCACATTTCTCAGCTAGATACTACTTCTACTTTGTCACATTACCCCCGTGCTCTTTGCGCGGCGTAGGCGGAATCGATAGACACTTGTCGTTGTTTGTGGCGGCGTTCCATCTGGCGGAAAAGTTCCTCCGGATCAAGGTCACGGCGTGGCAGATAATGTGCCAGAAAAATGACGATATCGGCAGTAGAGAGCAAGGAAATATCCCGGTGCTGTTCCTGCTTGACCTCCAGCATGAACAGCATCGCCATCATCACCAAAGCCATATGGTGATGCCATGACTGCCAACTCCTGACCTGATACTGCCCCATGCCGAGATAGCTCTTGGCATCCTGAAAGGATCGCTCCACAAAGTAGCGTTGGCCCTGCATGAATACCAGTCTCTCCGGTGCTGTGTCCGCCTTGGCGTTGGTCGGGCTGTACTTGATGTCTTGTTTGCCCGGTAATTCCAGGGACATAATGCCGTTTTTTATAATTGTTTTCGCGGTCTCCCTGGCATCCCGATTCTCAAATCCCGCCCCGTCAACCGTTTGATTCTTTGAATAAAATCATCATTGCCGGCCGGCCGGCCCGTCAGTGTCACCCGATGCAGATGGCGTGCCTTTTCGTCGTCTTCTACAGAGATGAACTCCTGCCAGCAAGTGATCAAGCCCTTAAGTGTCCGGTCCTTCACAAGAGGGTCATCTTCGTTTAATCCGGCATGATATCGTGCGCTCGACCACGTATATTCACATGGCGCATTCACCATTCCTGCACGGACAGGATTCATGAGCACATACCGCGTTGCTGCAACAAGGTGATGTTCGTCCAAGACACACGATCCAAATCTCCCCTGGAAAAGATAGCCTCGGACTCCTTGGGAGAATTTCTTCATGCGCGTGTATCGGCGATGTCCTTCACCGAATCCTCTTGAAAGAGAAGTTTCATGATGCGGTATGGCTATAAAATGTACGTGATTGGTCATGAGGCACCACGCGAGGATATCAACCCCGTAGCGTGTTGCCTCCTCTGATAGAAACAGGAGGTACTGGCGGCGATCATCGTCTGAATGAAAAAACATCCATCGAACGAACACCCCGCTGGGTAATATGGTGTGGATATCCAGGAACGACTATTCCTGAAATACGAGCCATAGCCGGATATTATTGGAAAAATTTTATCAAATCAAGCTTAAATTGGTATTATGTCCCCGGAATTCCTCAAGCCGTGCGAAGCGACGAGTGAACAGCGGCCCTTCGATGCAGAGGACCACCCTCCCCGCGTCCGGGAATTCCACCTCCTGCTCTGCCAGCGGCGGTACGCTGACGATGAGCGACTGCCGCACCAGCCGGATGACGCCTCGGATGAAGAACCCGAGCAGGACTGAGGAAAGACAGGCGAAGGCGAGGAACAGCCACATCATCTGACGGCCAAAGAAAGATACGGAATCCATTTGCCCACCCCTCCCTCGCGCACGTCGTCTCTCGTTCTGTCGACATGCGCGCAGTATCACACCTGCCGATAGTATACCAAGGCATCCGGATGAAGCCGGCTGAGCCGGGAAGGACGTGGCCGGCACTGAAAAATTGACTATCCCCCCGCTGTTCCGTATCCTTCCCTCAAAGGATTGAATTGACATGACGCCGGGAGGAGACACCGCCATGAAATACTACAAACAGTTATCGAGCCACCCGAATATATACCTGCTCGCCCTCCTGGCAGGGGGCGGATGCCTGGTCCTCATCTTCTCCATGGACGACCTCCGCCATATGTTCGGCATGGCCGTGTGCATGCTCTTTCTCTTTCTCATTGCATGGGTTCTCTGGAAAAGCCGGGCGCACTACCTGGACATCGACAGGGAACGCATTGTCCATCACGGCTTCAAGGACTGGGATATACGGAGGGCCGACCTGATTGGCGTGGAATACGGTCGCAAGGGCTGGTTCGACGATCGGGAACTGTACCTGAAGGTTCGAACGGCCACCGGGGAGTATTCCGTGGACAGCGGGTTTCTGCTGAACAAACAGCGGGTGGAGGAGCTGGCGCGGACAATGGGGGGCCACCTCGGCATCATCAACCCGCCAAACGGCCGTTGGTGATACGGATTCAAAGTCAGTTACGGCTTCACTCTTTCCATGGGCAAACGATTTTGCGCCTGTTGTGTCCTTTTCATCCTGTCCATCCCTGTTACATTCGGATTTTTGGTTTCCTATGCGGTTCCGGCTTTACCGGTATTCGGCGCCGCGCGAGTGAAGACAGCCCTCTCATGTGACCCTGAGCGCTTCAACAATATTCATGCGCGCCGCGCGGATTGCCGGCAGCACCCCACCAATGAAACCCATGATCAGGGAAAAGGCGAGCCCTTTGCAAAATATCTCGAAGGTGAGGCTAAAGGAGAACGCCAGCTCGGAAAAGGTCTGGAAGTTCATGGTGGAGATGGTGAAGAGCTGGAGGAAGGACGCCAGCAGGAGCCCGGCGCACCCGCCAACAAACCCGAGCAGCAGGGATTCCAGGATGAAAGCTCCGATGATGCTCCTCCTCCGGAAGCCGAGGGCGCGCAAGGTACCGATCTCGTTGGTGCGGTTGGCGACCGCCGCGTACATGGTGATCATGGCGCCGATGACCGCGCCCAGGGAGAAGATTACCGTCAGGGAAATACCGAGGACGCGCAGGAACTTGGCCATCATCTCCGACTGGTCCGCATAGTACTTGGTTTCGCGACGCGCCTCCAGGGTCAGGCGCGGATCCCCCTCGATGCGCGCCTTCACCTTTTCAAAGGCTGCGGTGTCGGCTAGCCGGAAGATCACCAGGGAATAGACCGGCCTGCGAAAGGCCTGCATCAGCTGGTCCGCGTCCCCCCAGATCTCCGAACTGAACCCGCTGTTCCCCGCGTCGAATATCCCGACCACCGTCCAGTCCCGCATGCCGAAGCGGAGGGTCTCCCCCACCCCCCCCCCCTTGAAGCGCTTGGCGATGCTGGCGCCGGCAATGATCTCCGACGACCCGAAACGGGGCATGCGCCCTTCCGTGATGCGCACCTGGGGCCGCAGCTGCAGCGAGCCTGGCTGTATCCCCCGAATGACCACGTGGGCCGGTTTGTTGCTCCCCCGCTTCGGCAGGTTGATGAGCACAACCATCTCCTTGGCCAGCAGGCGACGGCCGTCGGAGGAAAAGGCCACCTCCGGTTCGGTCTCCACAATGGATGCCTGGAGCCGTTCCACGCCGCTCTGCACGTCGGTGCCTGCGCCCTTGCGGATCACCACCACGTTGTCCGGGGAGCCGGTGTCCACCAGGGTCTTGCGCAGCCCCTCGGCCAGCATCAGGATGGCCGCAAACACGAACACCACCAGGGCCATGCCGCCCGCAGTCAGGACGGTGGTCAGGCGGCGGGTCCAGAGGTTACGCAGGCTGTAGGAGAATGGGATGGACATATTCAATACTTTCTCAGACCTGCCAGGTTTTCGGAAACCCGGCAGATCTTTTACAACCTCACCCGATCCGCCGCAGACCGTCGGCGATGCGGATGTTCACCGCACGCCACGTGGGAAAAATCGCGGCCACGATCCCCACCAGCAGGGAGGCGGCCACGTCCATGACGATTGTCGTGGAGGACACGTTGAAGAAGGGAAAATAGTTGGACAGGTACGACGCAAACGCCCGGGCCGCTGGAAAGGTGAGCGCAATTCCAACGGCGCAGCCGGTCATGCTGATGACAAGGGATTCGCCGAAGATCAGGCCGGCGATATGGAACCCGCCGAATCCCAAGGTTTTGAACACCGCGTACTCGCCGATGCGCTCCCGCGCGGTCATGGCCATGGTGTTGGCCACCACCGCCATGATGATGACGATTACCACGAAGGAGACGAGCTTGATGGCGATGAGGATAGCCTCGGTCATGGAGATGAAGCCCATGGCGAACGCCTTTTCCGACTCGGTCATGGTCTCGGCCAGTGAATTGCGGAAGGTCCCGTCAATGGCCGTGGCCACATCCGCGGACACGGACGGGCTGGTGATCCCTATCATGTAGAATCCCGCCTGGTCGGCGCGGCGGGGCACGGTCCTCTTCAGGGCTTCGTTCAGGTAGTCCCAGTGAAAGAACATCTGGGTCTCGTCGGTGTTCTTGTCCCTGCCCTGGTAGATGCCGCGCAGCACGAACTCCCAGGCGCCGGGAAATATCGTTCCCCTGAGGGGGATGGTGTCGCCGATCTTCCAGCCGAAACGGTCGGCCAGCTTGCGTCCCACAACGCACGCCTTGCGGTCCCGCTTCACCGCAGCCGCCTGGTCCGGCGGCAGGATGAACTCGGGATAGAGTTTCAGGTAGCTCTCCATGTCCACGGCGAAATTGGCGAAGAAGTTCTTCTCTTCGATGTAGACGCCGCCGAACCAGTTTCCCCAGGAGACCAGCTTCACCCCCTCGAACTGCCGGATCCTGTCCTTATAGGAGATGGGGAGGGGAAAGATCAGGGACACGGCGTTGCGGGTAACGAGGCGGGTGGCCGAGGACGCCTCCACGCCGGAGTACCAGATATCGACCAGCGTGCGCAGCATGCCGAAGGCGAGGATGGCCACGGTAATCCCCAGCACGGTGAGGAAGGTGCGCAGACGGTGGCGGAACGCGTTTCTCCAGAGTAGCTTAAGGATGTACATCGGTCAGGATCCCTTTGTCCAGGTAGCGGATGGCATGGGCCTTTTCCGCTGCCCGGGGATCATGGGTCACCATGATGATGGTCTTGCCCGATTCGTGATTGAGGCGATCAATGAGATCAAGGATCTCGGCCGCCGACTGGCGGTCCAGGTCGCCGGTGGGCTCGTCGGCCACCAGGATGGTCGGGTCGGTGACCACGGCCCGGGCAATGGCCACCCGCTGCTGCTGTCCGCCGGAGAGCTGGGACGGGAAGTGGTCCATGCGGTCCGCGAGCCCCACCACCCGCAGCGCGGTCTCCACGTGGGCTCGCCGTTCCGCCGTGGATAGCCGGGTCAGGAGCAGCGGGAGTTCCACGTTCTCGAAGGCGGTCAGCACCGGGATCAGGTTGTAGAACTGGAAGATGAACCCCACGTTGAGGGCGCGCCAGGCCGCCAGTTCCGTCTCGCCGAGGGTCGTGATGTCGATGCCGCCAATCTCTATGGTTCCCGTGTCCGCCGTGTCGATGCCCGCCAGCAGGTTGAGGAGCGTGCTCTTGCCCGAGCCGGAAGGGCCCATGAGCGCCAGGAACTCCCCGTCCGGAATGTCGAAGGAGATGCCCTCCAGCACCGGGATGGTCTGGCTTCCCCGGCTGTAGGACTTGGACAGGTTCCGTATCCGGACTATGGGCGACTTTGTCTCTTCCATCTATTTTTCCGTAATCCGTATCCGGGAGCCGTCCCGCAGGTTTTCGCCGGGCGCGGAGACCACCCTGTCTCCCGCCTTCACCCCGCTCTTCACCTCCACCATATCTCCGGCCCGTGCGCCGAGGGTCACGGGGATCTCATTCACGCGGTCGTCCTTCACCAGGAAGACAACCTTCTTTCCCCGCCGCTCCACGACCGCCGCCGGACTGACCGTTGTCCCTGGTTGACGGTCGGCGGCGCCCACCGGGCGGGAGAGGATCGCCACCTTGGCGCTCATCTCCGGCAGAATGCGGCGGTCCGTATCCAGGAACCGCACCTTGACCATCACCGTGGCCTTGCTCCGGTCGGCGGTGGGCACGATCATGTGGACCACGCCGCGGAATCTGGTATCCGGTATGGCGTCGAGCTGGATCTCGCACGGCCCCCCTTCCCGCACCTGGCCCAGGTTCGACTCCGACACATCCACCTCCACCTGGAGGGACCCCATGTCCGCGATGGTGACCACCGCGGCCTTGGCATTGGCAGCCGCGCCTAGGGGGGTCACGATGTCGCCCACATCCGCGTCCTTGGTAAGCACCACCGCGTCGAAGGGGGCGCGTATCAGGGTGTATTCCACCGCTACCTTGGCCGCTTCGAGGGCTGCGGCCGACGCGCCGATGCCGGCCTCGGCCCCGGCGACCGCGGCCCGCGCCTTGCGATAGCGAGCCTCCGCTGAATCGAAATCAGCCCTGGCCACGATTCCATCGGAGAGCAGGGTCCTGAAACGGCGGAAGGAAAGTTCTGCATCGCGGAGCTCGGCCGACGCCTGCTCCCGCATCGTGCGCGCGTTGCGCAGGTTCGCCTCGGCCTGGGCCTGCTGGGCAATCACGTCGTCGTTTTCCAGGCGGGCGAGCACATCGCCCTTGCGCACCCGGCTCCCCTCCTCCACCCCCACCCACACCAGCCGTCCGGTCGCCTTGGACGCCACCGCCGCCTTGCGCTGGGCCACCACGTAGCCGCTGGCGTTGAGCAGCGTGAAGGCTTGAGAAGGATAGGTCCGCTGCACGCTCACCACCCGCACCTCCACGGCAGGCTTCAGGACTCTGCTGAAATAGAGGATGAGCATGACGGCAACAAGCACCAGTCCGGCAATCCAGAAGCGCATGCTCCGTCGACGGGCCGGGCGGGCGGTCAGGGGCGTCTTGTCTATCTTCAACTGGGAAAGGTCTTCCTGTGCCATAGGGTGTCGCCTCTTTTTGCCGAAAGTGAATTCATCCCGCAAGTCAACAGTATACTCGAAAATACCACCAATCGTATCCCGTTTTACGATACACGCTTTTCTCGCCTCCCTTTTTTGCCCCACAAATGTGGGAATTTATATGGCATATCATTTAAAAAAGCGTATTCTTTTTGTAGCACGATTTATATTTTCGTACTATTTTTATGTTGAATAAAATATTTTCAGTGTTATTATAGGTCGATTTTTCCACTCGGCTTCCGTTGAAACGTAGGCAGACCATGACGATTGATTCAGAACCGTATTCCCGTTTTTGCTTCATCAACGCGACCTTCCGTGGAGGCGGGCGTTTCGCGTTTGCCGGCTCTCTCGCTCTTTCCCTGCTTTTTCACCTGGCTGTGTTTTCAGCTTTTGCCCTCTTGAGAAAAAATGCGGAACGTACGCCGCACAAGCACGCCGTGATTGAAATCGACCTGAGCGCCATTGAAACGGCAGGCAGCTCCAAATCGCCCCCGGCGCCGATTCCGGTTTATCAACGACCGGCCGAGGGCAAACCCCTGAACCGCGCAGCCAAGTCATCGGAGCGAAGCGTCCGTCCCGCCATCGAACATGCCGCTCAGAAGAAACAGAACCAGCCTTACAGCGCTATCAATCCTGAAAAGGACAAGGCGATAACCGTAAACGAGATGCATGCCGGGACTCCTTTGGCGGGAACGGCGACAACGGCCCCGGCTGCCGGAGAAAAGGCAGCGGGAACGCCGTCGGGAGCGTTAAAGGAAGGCGCCGGAGACCGCCATGGCGATAGAGATGAAGGGAGTGAATCCCGGAACGGCAATGGGCACGGAACCAAGGCGGCCCTGGCCGACTATTGCCGAACCGTGAGGTCGCTGATCGAACGCCGCAAGGAATATCCTCCTGCGGCAAGGAAACTGGGAATACAGGGTTCGGTGATCGTCTCCTTTTCCCTGAATTGCCGCGGTGAACTGCAAGGCGTTTCCCTGGAGAAATCATCGGGCAATTCCATGATCGACAACGCCGGGATACGCGCGGTGCGCAACGTGGGTTCTTTCCCGCCGCCCCCCCGCCATGCCATGCAGGGAGAAATCGTTTCCTTCAAAATCCCCATCAAGTTTGCCCTGGCGGCGGGATGAAAAACAGGTGTGGACGGTGTGCGAATGACGGCGAACGCCGGTGATTATGAAAAAAAAGTGAGGGAGGATTTTTGCATGAAAAAAGGCGCAGTGGAGAGAGGATTCGAGAGGAAAACGCGTAAAAAAGCGTTGGCACGAATCCCCACGGTTGCATGCATCGGCTTGTTCATCGCATCGATGGCGTTCGCTGACGAGAAAGATACCAAAGGCGGCCAGACGGCGCTGGAAGAAATCACCGTCACGGGCGCCCCCTGCGGCGATCCCGTGACGCCCGTAACCACCCGCTACGGAACCCAGTACAACGTGGTTACCGAAGAACAGATCAAGGAACAGAATTCCTATGACTTCGCGTCGACCCTGCGGGATGTTCCCGGCGTCATGTCCCAGAGCAAGAATCTCATCGGCAGCCAGACCAGCCACAGCCTGTATATCCGCGGCCGGGGCGCCAACCATCCCAGCTCCGACTTCGCCATCCAGTTCGACGGCGTTCCCCGCTACGGCGCGCTGTTCGGCCAAGTGCTGGGCGACGGCATCTCCGTTTCCACCATCGGAGGCATCGAGGTCTACAAAAGCCCGCAACCGTCACAGTTCGGCAGCGGGTATGCCTCCATCAACGTCAGACCCAAGTATCTGAAGGAAGAGGGTCAGGAAGCCGTACTCGACTTCAGCGGCGGCAGCTACTCCACCTTCAGCCAGAGCCTTTCCGGCGGCGTGAAGAAAGGGGCGTTCGATTTCTATCTCTCCCAGAGCTGGCTCTCCACGGACGGCCATGAGGAGCATTCCCGCGCCCAGCAGCAGAGCTACTACGCCAACCTCGGATATGAATTCAACAGGCACTGGAACATCAGACTGCTGGCCAATTACGTTGACAGCCAGACCCTGGCGCCCATGCCGGACACCACGCCCACCGCCACCAACGGTGTGAGCTGGCCGGGAGCGGAACGCTACGACACGGAGACCTACCTGACGACCCTGACGCTCAATCACGACTACGATGCGTACAGCGGCTACATCAAGGCCTACTGGAACGATACGACCTTCGACCTCTTGCAGGAACTGACGAGCGGCCAGCGCTACGCCAAGGATACCGGCGGCCTCTGGTCCCGGCAGGAAATCTCCTTGTACGGGCTCCGGGCAAAGGAAATGCTCCACCTGTGGACGGGTGGTGAAATCCTGGTGGGAGCTGACCTGGACATGACAGGATTGAAGAACACCCAGCGGACCTACAGCGGGCAGGGAGTGGCCGGCATCAACGGAGGGCTGGCCGAACGGGTATGGGATTTCCCCGACACGACGCTCGTTTCGCCTTACCTTGCCATAAGCCAGATGGTCGGCCGCGCCGAAAGCATCCACGTCATCCCCTCCGCCGGGTTCCGCTATTACAGTCACAACAGGTTCGAGGACAAGGCTGCGCCCCAGGCAGGCCTGGTGTTGGGATACAACAACACCGACCTTTCCTTCAATTACAGCCGGGGCGTAAACTATCCGTCTCCCATCGTGCTCATGAACATGGTGGTCACCAATACATCCGTCAGTGATCCGGCGCGCTACTGGAAAGGTATCAAGCCTGAGGTGGTCGACCACTACGAAGTGGGCCTGACCCACACGTGGCCGGAACTTGCCTCGATAAGCGCGACCGTCTTCTACGATCGGGGCAAGGACCGCTTCCAGGCATACATGTACGGGACCATCCCCACCCAGTTCAATGATCCCATCGGCCGGTACAGGATTCGCGGGCTGGAGTTTACCGGCAGGGTAAAGCCGGTGAAAAAGTTTGAACTGTTCGCCGGCGCGACCGTGCTGAACGCCAAGGCGACCGGCGGCAACGGCGTGGAATGCAATCACCTTCCCTATACGCCGGGATTCCAGATCCAGGCCGGCGCCGACTGGACATTCCTTGACAATTTCCGCCTCTTCACGGACGTGCAGCACCTGAGCAACCTCTATCAGGGCACCGACTCCCGCGGCAACAATCTGAATTTCACCCAACTGACCGACAAGGACAAGCTGGATGACATGACGCTCGTGAACGCCCGACTGAGCTACCGCTTCGACTACCAGCCCCTGCGAATGAACGAATCGGAAGTCTATATCGCGATAAACAACATATTCAATGAACACTATGAATACTCAAAGGGATACTCCATGCCCGGGACGACCGTGTTTGCGGGTTTCACCATGAAGTTACAGTAGCAGCTTCTTTTCGGAGGTCCGACAGGTGAGAACAATAACGATACTGCTTTTGATATTGGCGGCTGCAGCGTTGCCGGGTATTTCCACGGTTTCAGCCGACAGGGGAGATTCGCGAAACATTCGCGTCGTCGTCACCTCCGACACCATCCTGTCCGGCATGGCCGCATCGCTGCTCCCGCCGGGCAGGTATGCCGTAGAAGCCATACTCCCGCCGGGGCAGTGCCCCGGCCATCATGACGTGAAGCTATCCGACATCGAGAAGGCAAAGAGGGCTGACCTGGTCATCGCCTTCCGGGGCATGCCCTTTCTGAAACCGACGGCGTTGCGGCGCGAAGCATATCTGCTGGTGGACGCGGGAGGGCGCAACTGGATGGCGCCGGACTCCTATGTCAGGGGGGTGTCCATCCTCGCCGACAGGCTGGCGGAACGTTTCCCGGTCGACGCAAAGGAGATCAGGAAGCGGAAGCGGGCGACAATCAGCACCGTGGGAACAGACGCCGGGGCGCTCCGGGCACGGCTGCGGCGGGCAGGGCTTACCGGCAGGGCGGTGCTCGCTTCCTCCATGCAGAAGGAGACGCTGGCCTGGATGGGCTTCCGGGTGGTGGCCGAATACGGCAGACCTGAGGCCATGTCGGCCAGGGAGGTCGTGCGGCTTGTCCGAACCGGACGTGAGCGTAACGTCCTGCTGGTGGCTGACAATCTCCAGTCAGGCGCGGATACCGGAAAAGGGATCGCCGAAGCGTTGGGGACGCCCCATGTGACGCTGAGCAATTTTCCCTCGGAGAAAGGGTACCTGGCAACCTTGGAAAACAATGTCGGCGCCGTGCTGGCGGCCGCGCGGTCCGGGAAAAGTGAGCGGAGATAGGGGTCACTGCATGGGCGGCGCGGTCATGGAACTGGAAGGGGTTACGGTCCGCAAGACGAAGAACCTGCTGCTGGACGGGATCAGTCTCAGCGTTTCCCGCAACGAGTTTGTCGGGCTCATCGGTCCGAACGGCGCCGGAAAAACCACGCTGCTCAATGTCATCGCGGGATTCGAACCGTTCCTGGGGACATTGCGCCTTTTCGGACAGCGGGTGACGGAGAATCGGAGCCGCGCGTCACGTCTGCGCGTCGGCTATGTCCCGCAGTCCTTCCCCATCGATCCGGCTTTCCCTATCCTGGCATTGGAGGCCGTGCTGGCCGGCCTTGTGGGCCGGCTCGGTCTGTTTCGCTCTCCCGGCAGGAAAGAGAAGGAAAAGGCCATGTCGCTCATGGAGATGATGCGCGTCGACCGGCTCGCGAACCGTCCGCTGGGCCAGCTGTCCGGTGGTGAACGGCAGAAGGTCTCGCTGGCGCGCGCCATTCTCCAGCAACCTGACATCCTGCTGATGGATGAACCGACCGCGGGCCTGGACATCGCGGTGCAGAAGGAGGTCCTGAACCTCATTGATGATATTCACCGGAGGGAATCCCTGACCATACTGTTCGTCACCCACGACTTCACCATGATTCCCTCGACAATGAGGCGCGCCGTGCTGCTGGACCGCGGCGCCAAGGTCTTCGACGGCGACGTGGAAATAGCCCTGTCGGGCGAATCTTTGAGCAGGCTCTTCCGCTACCCGCTGAAGACCTTTTACCACGAAGGCAGGAGGTTCGTTTCCTATGGTTGAACAGCTGGTGGAAGCACTTGCATGCCAGCCCATCCAGCGGGCGGTCGTTGCCTGCGTGCTGTGCGGCGCCGGTTGTTCCATGCTGTCGGTATTTGTCGTGCTCATGAAGATGCCGCTCATCGGCGTTTCCATGTCCCACGCCGCGTTTGCGGGAGCGGTGCTTGGCATGCTGCTGAACGTCAATCCCTTTGTCAGCGGCTTTGTGGTCTGCCTGCTGGCTGCCGGGATACTGGGCCCGCTTTCTGATCGGTCCGACATCGCCCCCGAGAACGTGCTCGGCATCATGTTCTCCTTTCTCATGGGGCTGGCTTTCCTGGGCATGGGAATCCTCACCAGGACCAAGGCCGGGGCGCTCAACCTGATGTGGGGAAGCCTGCTGTCGCTCTCCGGTTCCGATATCCGAATCCTGGCGGTTATCACCACGCTCCTGGCCCTGTTCGTAGCGCTGTTCTTCAAGGAGATCCGAACGGTGCTGTTCAGCAGAAGGCTTGCCGCATCGAGCGGCGTGCCGGAGAAGACCATCTACTACGCCCTGCTGTTGCTCACCGGCGCGGTGGTGTCCGCGAACCTGGCCACGGTGGGTGGTTTGCTCATCTTCGCGCTGCTCGTACAGCCCGGTGCGACGGCCCTGCAACTGACCTACAACCTGAAACACTTTTTTCTCATAGCCGCGGCAGCGGGAATCGGCGCCTGCGTTTCAGGTCTGCTGCTTTCGTACCTCTTTGATATTCCGTCCGGCGCGTCGGTGGTTCTCATGACCACGGTCACCTTCGCCGCGGCCTATGCGGCCTCGCCGAAACGCCGGGCATCGAAAAACCGGATTAAGGAGACTATCCCATGCAAATGACACCTGATGAAATCTATAGCAAAAGAAAACAGTTCTTCAACGATCACGCCGAAGGATGGATAGACAATTGGTACCGGAACAGCGAAACCGGCCGCCTGGATCGGCACGCCAGGGATTTCGAGCGTCTGTTTTCGCTCCTGCCGCTGAAAGCCGGAGATCACATTCTGGACGCTGGATGCGGGAGCGGCGTCCTGGTCCCTTACTTCATGGAGTGCATCACCGAAACCGGCCTCCTGTACGAGTTGGACTTCGCTGAAAGAATGATTGAGGTAAACCGCTCTCTCCACCAGCGGGACAACATCCGTTTCATCGTCGCTGATGCCGAGGACCCGCCGCTGGACGAGGCCTGCTGTCACATGGTTGTCTGCTTCTCGTGTTTTCCCCATTTCCATGACAAGGAAAAAGCGGTAACGGCACTGTCGCGCGTTCTGAAACCGGGAGGCGTATTCGTGGTGTCGCACTTCGACTCGTCTGACGGGATCAAAAGGCATCACGAACGATGCCATGCCGTCATGCACGACCATCTGCCTGACGAAGCAGGCATGCGCGCCCTGTTCCGTCAGGCAAATCTCAGTATCGAGAAATATACGGACGAGGCGGGCTTCTACTGCATTATTGCCGGGAAATGATCCTGAGCAACTGTCTGAAAACCATGCTCATGTGAAATAACCGGCTGATACGCAAGGAGGCTGACATGGATGAGTTCGACATCGGCGGAAAGCTGAAACAAGCGAGACAGAAAAGAAAAATGAGTATGAAGGAACTGGCGCGGAAAATCGGCTGCTCGACATCTCTGATCTCGCTCATAGAGAACCGGAAGATATCTCCTCCCATCAAAACGCTTTCCGGTATCGCCAAGGCATTGAACATGGCCCTGGCTGATTTCTTCGAAGAAGATGAAGAACACGTTGCACTGGAGATTGTCAGGGAATCGGAGACAAGAAACCGAAATGGGGAATACCTCACCGGCGCATCCGCTGCAGCCGAGCAGACCCGGCCGTGCGCGCCCGTCAAGAACAAGAAGATGAAGCCGAATTTCATCAGGTTTCCGAAAGGTTGTTCCAACTACCTGAAATACCTGCATAGCGAAGAATCGCTGGTGTACGTCATTCACGGCAAGGCGGAGCTTTTTATCGGCCGCCACACGATACCGCTGGAAGAGGGGGACAGCGTCTATTTCGAGACAACCGCGGCGCACGGATTCAGATCCAGAGACGATTCGGAGGTACTGATCCTGGAAGTGGAAATGGCGGCATAGATCTCCGT
>CALABV010000022.1 GCA_937886325.1 uncultured Geobacter sp. | reverse complement strand
CGAGATATATCAGTGTGACTGGAGTTCAGACGTGTGCTCTTCCGATCTGCTGCATAGGATGTACAAGGGGTTCTACGGCCTGAAGGAGAAACCGTTCAGCAAGACGCCGGATCCCCGTTTTCTTTTTCTTGCAAAAGGGCATGAAGAGGCGCTTGCAAGGCTTTTGTATGCCGTGGAGGAGCGGGAACTCGCTCTCCTCACGGGCGGAATCGGGAGCGGCAAGACCACCATTTCCAGGGCGTTGATGGATAGTGTGGGTGATGAATACCGCTTTTGCATCATTTTCAATCCGATCGTGTCTTCGCTGGAGTTCCTGCGCATTCTTGCCCGTGACCTGGGAATATCGTCCCCGCCGTCAACGAAGGACGATCTTCTCAGGGTTCTGACCGAGGAGATGTATCGCTGCCACAGGGAAGGGGTAGTCCCGGTTCTCGTTGTCGACGAGGCCCACATGATTCCGGGACGGGAGGTTTTCGACGAAATCAGGCTGCTGACCAATTTCCAGATGGACGACAGCAATCTCCTTTCGATCATCCTGATGGGGCAGCCCGAACTCCGGGATCGGCTCGCCGAGGCTCCTTACGAAGCTCTCAGGCAGAGGGTAGGCATCAGGTTTCATCTCAATCCCTTGAATCTGGAAGAGACCCTCGATTACATCGACTTCCGCTTGGAAGTGGCCGGCGGCAAGGCAGGTCTTTTTTCGCCCGATGCCGTTCTCAAGATATTCGAGCTTTCCGGCGGGGTGCCGCGAAGGATCAACTCCATTGCAACGAATGCGCTTTTGAGCGGTTTTTCGCGGGACGCTACGCTGATCGATGGAACAATCATCGAAGAGCTCCGGGATGAAATTGACATGCCGGGGAACGGGGTCGGGTAATGAATCTTGCCGAGATACGAAAAAAGGCCCGTCGGGAAAAAGCGGCCCGGGCCGACCTCGCGGATGCGAACCCCGTTCCCGTGCCGGTTGAATCGACGGAAACGCCCGAGGACAACCCTCCTGACGAGACTTCTCACCCCGTCGAGCCCCCTCCCGTTGAGTATGCCGTTGTCCGGGTAGAGAAAAGCGAAGACGTTGCGGTGATGGAAAGTGTGCCGGATGACTTTGATCCCCTTGCGGTCCTCCTTGCCGGACGGCATGCCGCGGGAAACGCCGCGGATACGGTGGCCACGCCGCACGGCGAGTCCGTCGAATCAGCCGATGATATCTTGAAGTATCTGCGATTCCGGGTGGACGATGAGGATTACGGGGTGAGCCTGCTGGAGATCCGGGAGATTATCAAGGTGCGGGCTGTAACGGAGGTGCCGCGCATGCCCGACTTCGTGGCGGGCATCATTTCTCTCCGTGGCGCTATCGTCCCTGTCCTGGATCTCCGTCTTCGTCTCGGCCTTTCGGCGAAGGAAACGTTCGGGCAGGAAAGAATTATCATAGCCAAAATGGGCGAAAACGCATGCGGCCTCCTGGTTGACGAAGTTTTCCAGGTTATCGGGCTCAAAGGGGCGGATATTGAAAAGGCTCCGCAGGTGCTGGAGGGGGTGGACCGGGAATTCGTGACAGGGATTGGCCGCCACGAAGGGCGCATGATTATTCTCCTTGATCTTGAAAAGATAATGAACGTATCGCTTCGGTGATACATTCACGTGGAGGGCTCCGGATTGGAGAGGGATATTCAGGAAATCAAGGTTGTCTGTTTTCGCCTGGGTGCCGAGATCTATGCCCTCGATATCATGCGGGTCAGGGAGATCATCAAGCCGTTGCGTCTCTCCGGCCTTCCCGATGCGCCCACCTTTGTCGAGGGAGTTATCAATCTGCGCGGGTCCGTTATTCCCGTGGTGGACCTGAGAAAACGGTTCGGTCTCACGGAACCGGCCGACCGCGGAGAAAAACGATTCCTGATCAGCGTGGTTGCCCGGCAGCCTCTGGCTCTTGTCGTCGATGCGGTGACCGAGGTGGTCTCTATCCCGGTCAGGGAACTGCGGCCACCGCCCGCGGTGGTGAGGGTCGCGGGCTACCGCTACCTGATAGGAGTCTGCCTGGTGCGGAATTCTATGATATTCCTGGTCAACCTCGACGCAATCCTCGACCATCGTGAATCCGACGAACTGAGTGAATTCCGCGCCGCGGGCGAAGTATAAATAACGTCCAACCGGAAACCAGGGTTGTAGTGCGACACGTCCCCCGGATTCAGGATATGGATTCGGAATGTGTTATGAATTTGCGCCATCAGGAGGATGAGGCCGCCATGCTTGTTGGTTGCCCGAAATGCAAGACCCGTTACCGACTCGATGATTCGCGGATCACGGCGGAAGGCAGTGTTCTCCGTTGCAGCCGGTGTCGCGCGTTGTTTCGTATTGCCGGAAAGAGAACCGCGGAACCGCCGTCACCTGCCTCGTTATCGCGGGAACGGTCCGGAGACTCGATTGTTGTCCTTGTGGCCAATGAAAGCCCGGATTTCTGCAGGGCGGTTGAGCGCACTCTCGCGTCCGAGCCTTTTACGGTTCTCTGTCGGCATGACGGTCGGGAGACCCTTGACGTGATCGAAGAACGACTACCGGACGTGGTTGTTCTCGATGTGGCCCTTCCCACCGTATACGGGTTTCAGATTTGCGACAGGATCAGGAACACCCCCGGGCTTTCATCCGTAAAGACGATTCTGATCGCCTCAATCTACGACAAGACGAGGTATAAGAGGGAGCCGCAGTCGCTGTACGGCGCCGATGACTATATTGAAAAGCATCATATACCCGATTCCCTTGCCGCGAAGATTTACCGTCTCGTTTTCGGGCAGAAGGCTGTTGAGCAGCCGGCCGAAGACGCCGATTCCGCCGCCCTGGAAAACGGCGGAGCCGATTCCCGGGATCTTTCGAGCCGGGAGATGTCCGAGCAGGAGGAAGTCCGGGAGCAAATCCGCATGGACGAAGAGGTCAAAACACGCGTCGAAGACAGTGCGGCATCGTCCGAAGCGCATGACAAGGCGAGACGCCTTGCCCGGATCATTGTCGGCGATATTGCCCTTTATAACCAGAAAAAGGTTGAAGAGGGCATCCGCTGCGGGACGTTTCGGGAGTTGTTGCGCGATGAGATTGCCGAGGGTGAAAGCCTGTATCTCCGGAGAGTCTCGGAGGAAGTGCGCAACGGCACGTCATACCTTGATGATGCATTCGAGGATTTTCTTGCGCAGAAGCGAGGCGAGCTGGCCGGTGGGAACGAGTGCCGGATTTGACGTGAGTGATTCATCCGGCCGGTTCCGGAAACAGGATTCAAGGAGAGGGGGAAAGTAGCATCATGAGCGAACAGGACTCCGGTAAAAACCTGCGTACAATCGCGGAGCGCCTTTCCTCGTCCGAAGAGGAGACGCGTCGTTCAGCCGTTGTCGAACTGTCCGCTTTTCCCTTGCGGGTGAGCCGCGAGTATCTGTTCACCGCCATGGGAGACTCCAGCTGGCGTGTCCGCAAAGAGGCGGTGGAGGTAGTACTGACTTCCGCGTCCGCCCTGGAATGTGCGGAAGAAATTTTCAACCTGCTTCGATCCCACGAAAACGCCGGTCTGCGGAACTCCGCGGCGGAAGCTCTGGTACGGATGGGGAAAGCGGTGCTCCCTATCCTTGAGGCCCATGGGGATGATGCTGACGATGATGTACGGAAATTCGTTGTCGATATCATCGGAACGATTGGTGATGCTTCGTCGTTTCCCCGCCTGATTCGCGCACTCGAGGACAACGACTCGAATGTGCGAACTTCCGCCGTGGAAAGTCTGGGAAGGATGAAAGACCCGCGTGCGGTACAACCCCTGCTGGAAGCGCTTTCCAGGCCTGACGTTTCATTTCGCTATACGATCCTCGGTGCGCTGGCCGCTATCGGTGTATCCTTTCCCCTGGAGGCAATAACTCCTTTCCTGGCGGATGACCTTCTCAGGAAAGCCGTCTATGACTGCCTCGGGTCCGTGGGGGGGAGCGATGCCGTTCCCTTATTGGTGGAGGGACTCGCTGAAGGGGGAAGGAGCGTCCGTGAGGCCGCCGCGAAAGCCCTTAGTGCGATCCGCGGGAGGATTTCAGGTGCTCCTGTTTTACAGGAATGTGACTCCCTGGTCAGGCAGGGTGTCCGGCCTCCGGTGGTGGACGGGCTTCATTCGATGCTGAAGAGCTCTGATACCGCACTCCAGAAGGCGGCTGTCGGTCTCCTCGGGATTATCGGCGACGGGAGCGCGGCCTCCGCTATCCTGAGGGCATGCCGCAATGAACGGCTCATTCCCGAATGTCTCTGTGCGCTGCGTGCCATGGGAACGGTTACCGTTCCGTTTCTGGAGCAGGAGTACATGATCGGCGATGAGGAAGCAAAGAAGACTGTCCTTCGCCTCTGCGGCGAAATGATGTTCCGCGACTCCCCGGCACTGATGCGGAAGGGCATGCAGGATCCGTCGCCGCAGGTACGTGAGGCGGCCGCCGCCGCCGTCGGAAAAATCGGTCTGACGGATCTCGTATCGGAGGTCTCCACTCTCCTGAACGATCTCGATCAGGACGTTTGTGAGACGGCTCTCGGTACGCTTGCGCTTCTCTCGGGAACCGACACCGAGTCGGTGACCGTTGTCGCCGCGACTTTCGCGAACTCGGATGATCCCGACAAAAGGCGATATGCCGCATTTCTTTGCGGCGTGCTGCATGACGGGGAAAGGCTTGCGCTTCTCATGAAAGATGAGGATGCCCGGGTTCGGAAAGGGGCGGTTCAAGGATTGGCCGAGCTTGTCAGTGATGATGCCGTTCACCATCTGATCCTTGCTCTCACGGATGAAGATCCTGATGTCCGTATCGCCGCAGCCAACTCCCTCGGGGAGTCGGAACGGAAGGATGCCCTGGACGCCCTGGCGCTTGCCGCGAGGGATGAAGATCCCTGGGTCCGTTGCGCGGCCCTGCGGAGCCTCGGCAAAGTGGGCGGCAAACAAGCGCTGCCGGAGATTCAGGCTGCCCTCGACAGTTCCGACGGTCTTCTCTCCCTGGCCGCCCTTGACGCGCTCGCCGGAATCGAGGGGGAGAACTCGCTGAATCTGATCCGCCGCGCGGCCGAGGGAGAAGATGGTGATATGGTCAAGTCCGCTATGGAAATCCTTGCTCAACGGGAAGACCCGTGGATTCTTGATCAGGGGGAGGCGTTGCTCCGTCACCCCCATTGGGATGTGAGAAATACTGCTGTCCGTATTCTGGCTGAACGGCGGGGCGCCACTGTGGTTCCCCTCCTTCGGCGTACACTCGAAATGGAAAACGACGAACTGGTGAGAAGCCGGATTGTCGAAGTCCTGAAAAGGTTCTCATGATATTCGACGACGAGCCTCAAGTGTTCATGTCGGAGGAGGAGTTCCGCCTTATCAGGGACCTCATATACGACCACTGCGGCCTCTTTTTTGATAGCGATTCGAAGTTCCTCCTGGAGAAACGGCTTGCCGGCAGGCTTTCGGAAAACCAGTTGCCAGGCTTCAGGGAATACTACCACTTTCTCAAATACAGTCGCGGCAGAGAGCAGGAGTTATCCGACATTATGGATATCCTGACCACCAACGAGACCTACTTTTTCCGCGAGGAGTTCCAACTCAAGGCATTTTCCAATGAGATTCTTCCCGAGTTGAAATCCGAAAAGGAAAAACGCGGTGACAGGACGTTGCGTATCTGGAGTGCCGGTTGTTCAACGGGAGAAGAGCCGTATACCATCGCCATGCTGATCATCGAGGCCGCCTGTTTCCGTGGGTGGAAAGTTGAGATTGTTGGCACCGATATCAGTCATCGAGTACTGCAGCGTGCCCGCAAGGGGGTATACGGGACGTCGTCGTTCCGCACGACCGACCAAAGTCGGATCAGGCGTTTCTTCCAGGAGCAGGACGGATTGTATCGGATCAGCGACGAAGTCAGGGGGCTCGTTACCATCAGCCACCTGAATCTCCTGGATGAGAACCGGATGATACTGCTCGGCAAGATGGATCTTATCTTCTGTCGGAATGTCATTATCTACTTCGATCAGGTCGCCAAGAAAAGGGTCGTCGATTCCTTCTACCGCTCCCTTCGGGAAGGCGGATATCTTCTGCTCGGTCATGCGGAGTCTCTGCTGAACACGACAACCGCCTTTGCGCTGAAACATCTGAAGAACGACATGGTCTACCAGAAGCCATATTCCAGCATCGGAACGGGGGGCGCTCCGTGAAGAAAATCCGGGTTCTCGTTATCGACGATTCCGCGTTCAATCGTCGGACACTCACACGGATGCTGGAGGTTCTGCCCGAGGTGGAGGTGGCCGGCTATGCGGTGGATGGGGAAGAAGGGATCCGCCGCATTTTGGAGCTGAAACCGGATCTTATCACCCTCGACATAGAGATGCCGAGAATGGACGGCTTTACCCTGCTCCGCATTATCATGAGCAGGATGCCTACGCCGATAATCGTGGTCAGCGCATTCGGCGGGGACGAGAGGGTTTTCAAGGCGTTGGAACTCGGCGCGGTGGATTTCATCGCAAAGCCCACCGCGGGTATCTCCGACGAACTGAACGCGATCCGGGACGATCTGCATGACAAGGTTCGGGGCGTGTTCAACCTCAACATGTCCTCCATCAGGAAGAGGGGGGAACTGCTGCACCCTGAACCGGATGGTGAAACGGTCGAGAAGGAGCCTTTGATATGCATGCCGCGAAAGCGGTCCGGCAGTCCGGTTTCCGTGGTTGCAATCGGCGCCTCGACCGGCGGTCCGCCTGCGTTGCAGAGCATTTTCTCGTCGCTTCCCGAGAACATTCCCTTTTGCCTGTTGGTGTCGCAGCACATGCCCCAAGGATTTACGCGAACTTTCGCGGAACGGCTGAACAGGACCTCCGGCTTCGAAGTGGCGGAGGCCGTCGAGGGTGAACCGGTGCTCCCGGGAAAAGCGCTGATAGCGCCGGGAGGGAAGAATATGCTCTTTCGGCATGAGGAAGGCAGCGTGAGGGTACACCTTGTCGATCCGGATCCGATGGAGAACTGTGTCCCCTCCGTGGACAAGATGTTTCGATCCTGTGCCGAGATCTTTGGCTCGCGGCTTCTGGGTGTCGTCCTGACGGGTATGGGAAATGACGGAAGCGCGGGTGTCCGGGCAATTAAGGATGCCGGGGGACAGGTTCTATCCGAAGCGGAAGAATCCGCGGTAATCTTCGGAATGCCGAGGGCCGCAATCGCAACAGGTAAGGTGGATGCAATCGTCCCGCTTGAAAAAGTGGCCGGTGAGATTCTGGCACGGTGCGGCTATGAGGGGCAAAGAAACTGAGAGGAGCGAAAAATGGCGACAGAAGAGGACAAGGGTGTCACCAGCAGGGCCGAAGAGTTTCTGCAGCTTTTCAAGAAGGGGGCTGAGTTTACTCAGGACCTCCTGAAGGAGAATGAGCGGCTCCGCTTCCGTCTCCTCCAGCTGGAAGAAAACAGCCATTCCAGGAATGATGATGTCGTTGTCACGGAGGCGAATCGCAAGCTTGCGGATCGGGTGGCTGAGCTGGAAATGGAGAAAAAAGAGATCCTGGAACGCATCGCCCAGGTTGAGCGGGAAAACCAGGACTTTGCCGAGCGGTACGTTGAAATAGAGTCGGAGAACAACAACCTGGCAAATCTCTATATAGCAAGCTATCAGCTCCACTCCACCCTCGATTTCTGCGAGGTTCTCCAGATTATCACCGAGATTATCATAAACCTCATCGGGGCGGAGGAGTTCGCCATTCTGCTCCTCGACGAAAAAACCAACGAGCTGAACGCAGTGGCCACCGAAGGCGTTACCCGTGAGGAAATACCCTCGGTGAAGCTGGGGGGAGGGGTCATCGGCTCGGTCGCCAAGACCGGAGAGAACTTCTTCGTGGACGATGTCACCGAGTACCAACGCGATTTTCTGAGCCCGATGGTCTGTATTCCCCTCAAGATAAAGGAACACGTCATCGGCGTGATAGTGATCTATAAACTGCTGGTTCAAAAGAAGTCTTTCGCTCCCGTCGATTATGAGCTTTTTACCCTTCTGGCGGGGCATGCGGCCACGGCCATCTTCAGCTCCAAGCTGTATTCCGAATCGGAGCGGAAGCTTTCCACCATTCAGGGATTTATCGACCTGCTGACCAAGTAGCGAAACGCAGTGGAGGACTTGAAGCCATGCCAGACAATAAAATATTGATTATCGAAGATTCCCCTACCATGAGGCAGCTCATCTCGTTCGCCCTGAAGAGGCTTCCCGGCGTGCATATCGTTGAAGCTACCGATGGCGTCGATGGTTTGAAGAAGCTTTCATCGGAAAAATTCGATCTGATCCTGACCGATATCAACATGCCCATCATGGATGGGTTGAAGTTGGTCAGCCTGGTGCGAAGCGACGCCAATTACCGCTCCGTGCCGATTGTGGTAATTACGACGGAGGGTGCCCAGGAGGATCGGGAGCGCGCCCTCGCGCTCGGGGCAAATGACTATATCACCAAGCCAATTCAGGCCAACCGGATACTAGAACTGGCGAAGTCACTCCTGAAAACCGCCTGAACGGACCCGTTGAACGGTTTTATTTTGTGTTCCGAAAAGAAATCCCGGAGGTTATGAATCGTGGAAGAAAGATATACCCCGAAAGAAGTTGAGGAGAAATGGCAGCACTACTGGGAGTCCGGAAAGGTGTTCCGGGCGACCCGGAATAAAGATAAAGAGAAATACTACCTGCTGGAGATGTTTCCCTATCCGTCCGGGCGTATTCATATGGGCCATGTGCGAAACTATTCCATCGGCGACGTGGTTGCGCGCTTCATGCGCATGAGGGGCCGCAATGTGCTCCACCCCATGGGATGGGACGCATTTGGAATGCCCGCGGAAAACGCCGCCATACAGCACAAGAGCCATCCGGCGGCATGGACGTACGAAAACATCGAATACATGCGAAACCAGTTGAAGAAGTTGGGTTTTTCATACGACTGGGATCGGGAGTTGGCCACCTGCCACGTGGGGTATTACCGCTGGGAGCAGCTCATCTTCCTGGATTTGTTCAAAAAAGGTCTGGCCTACAAGAAGAATTCCTTTGTCAACTGGTGTCCGAAATGCGAGACGGTCCTCGCCAACGAACAGGTGGAAGACGGCTGTTGCTGGCGTTGCGACAGCGGGGTAGAGCAGAAGGAACTGGACCAGTGGTTTTTCCGAATCACCGACTATGCCGAGGAGCTTCTTGAGTCAACATACCGGATGGCGGGTTGGCCCGAGCGGGTGCTCACCATGCAGCGCAACTGGATTGGCAAGAGTTGCGGATGCGAGATAGACTTCGCTGTGGAAGGAAGTTCAACGATTATCCGGGTCTTCACAACCCGCCAGGATACCCTGTACGGCGCGACCTTCATGTCCCTGGCACCCGAGCATCCGCTTACCATGGAGATAACTACCGAAGAAAGACGGAACGAGGTGGTATCGTTCATTGAAAAGGTGAAGAGGACCGACAAGCAGAAGCGTACCGCGGATGAGATGGAAAAGGAGGGCGTCTTCACCGGCGCGTACTGCATCAACCCGGTGACCGGTCGGCGCATGCCGGTGTATCTCGCCAATTTCGTCCTCCCCGAATACGGCACCGGCGCGGTCATGGCGGTGCCAACGCACGACCAGCGCGACTTCGAGTTTGCCCGCAAATACGGCCTTCCGCTTCAGGTCGTGATTCAGCCCGAAGGAGAGACACTGGACCCGCAAACCATGGCCGCGGCATATACGGAAGAAGGGGTCATGGTCAACTCGGATGATTTCAACGGTCTTGCGAGCGGCGAGGCCAAGGACAGGATCGCGGATTATCTGGAAAAACAGGGACTCGGAAAGAAAACCGTCACCTACCGCCTGCGCGATTGGGGCATTTCGCGCCAGAGATACTGGGGGAATCCCATCCCGATCATCTATTGCGATCACTGCGGAGTTGTTCCCGTTCCGGAGAAGGACCTGCCGGTGCTCCTCCCCATGGATGCCGTTTTCAGCGGAGAGGGGGGGAACCCGCTGGCGAAAATCTCATCTTTTGCCAATGTTCCGTGCCCCCAGTGCGGAAAACCGGCACGCCGGGAAACGGATACCATGGACACCTTCGTTGAATCGTCCTGGTACTTTCTCCGGTACTGCTGCCCCCGGTTCGAGGAAGGACCTCTGGACCGCGAGGAAACGGAATACTGGATGTCCGTGGACCAGTATATCGGTGGAATCGAGCACGCCGTGCTTCATCTTCTCTACGCCCGCTTCTTTACCAAGGCGCTTCGTGACCTGGGGTATGTGAACATCGACGAGCCGTTCGAAAACCTTCTGACGCAGGGGATGGTGATCAAGGACGGCGCCAAGATGAGCAAATCAAAGGGAAACGTGGTTGACCCCAATGCCTTGATAGAGTCCTTTGGCGCTGATACGGCCCGACTCTTCTCGCTGTTTGCATCTCCGCCTGAGAGGGATCTGGACTGGAGCGATCAGGGAGTTGAGGGGAGTTTCCGCTTCCTCAACAGGGTCTGGAAGATGGTATATGAGCTTGCCCCTCTTGTACGCGATGCAGGTTCGATTGACGAATCCTGTCTTTCCGGCGAGGGAGGAGCGCTGCGAAGGGTTGTGCACAAGACCATCAAAAAGGTCGGTGACGACATCGAGGAGAGATTCCACTTCAATACGGCCATTGCCGCAATCATGGAGCTGGTCAACAGCATATCAGCGTTCGGCGAAAAGAAAAATCCGCTATTCGCTCCGGTTGTCAAGGAGGCGCTTGACAGCGTTGTTCTTCTCCTTGCTCCTTTCGTTCCCCATATCGCGGAAGAGCTTTGGGAAGGTCTCGGGCACGAGAAAGGTGTTGACGGAGCTTCGTGGCCGGTCCACGATCCTGCCGCCATTGTGGAAGAAGAGGTTACTGTCGTCGTGCAGGTCAATGGAAAGCTGCGCGGCAAGGTGGTTGTCGGGATTGATGCAAGCGAGGAGGATGTGCGGACGGCCGCGCTCGCTGACGAAAAAGTCCGGGCACATACGGACGGCAAGTCCGTCAGGAAGATAATCTACGTACCCGGCAAGCTGCTGAATATCGTGGTCGGCTGAACGTGACCTTCCCGGCCATGTCCGGTCCGCGATGACGATGCGGACGCGGATCGTAATACTCGCCTCGGAAAGTCCGGGGAAGGGGTTTCTTGTGCGACCAACACTACTCTTTCTTTTTCTGCTTGTTGTCTGCGCCGGGCTGTCAGGCTGCGGATACCGCACCATTGCCCATGACACGGAGTCTCGTTTCGGAGAGGGGAAGACCCTCAGTATCCCTATCTTTGCCAACAAGACGTACAGATCGAATCTCGAAAATATCCTCCTCAACAACTTGGTTGACGAGTTTTCGAGACGTCGGGGTCTGAGGATAGTCGAGAAGGAGGCTTCCGACTATACTCTGTCGGGTGAAGTTCTCACCTATGAAAAAAACGCCGTATCCTACACGGGTAAGGATATCGTCAAGGAATATACGGCGGTCATGTCCCTGAGCGCAACCTTGCGTAAGAACACTACGCAGCGTATAGTCTGGCGGGGACAGCTGGCCTGGAGCCAGGATTTCCCCGCCAGTTCGGATATCGCAATCCAGCAGAACAGCGAAGATGCCGCCGTCCAGGAAATCTGCCGCAGGCTGGCGCAGCAGTTGTACCTGAAAATGTCCGAAGACTTCTGAACGGGTACCTAATGAAACACCAGGATTTGCTGCAAGAGATAGAGCGGGGAGAGGTTCGCCCGCTCTACTACCTGTTCGGCGATGAGCCGTATTTGATGGAAAAGTGCGTTCGGAGATTGCTGGAGCGGTTGGTGACTCCGGACCTGCGTGATTTCAATCTGACTGTCTTTTACGGCGCCGAAAACAGGGGCGAGGAGATTGCCGAGGCAGCCGCAACTCTTCCCATGTTTGCTTCCTGGCGGGTCGTGCTGGTGAAAAAGGCCGATGCGCTCTCCGCTCCTTCCCTGGAAACCCTTTCCGAGTATATTCAGAACCCTTCCCCTTCCACCTGCTTGATTTTTCAGGGTGACAAGATTGACCAGAGAAAAAAATTCTTCCTTGAGATGAAAAAACGGGGAGCGCTTGTCGAGTTCAAACGCTTGTATGACAATCAACTCGCAGGCTTTATCAGGAGTGAGGCGTCGGCGCTCGGAAAGAAGATGGAAGGGGCCGCGGCCGAGATGCTGGCGTACCTGGTCGGCAACAATCTTCAGGAGATGGTTTCGGAGTTGGAAAAGGCGGTTCTCTATGCGGGAAAGCGGGAGGTCATTACGGTTGACGACATCCGTTCCATCGTTTCCGATACGAGAGTCAACACCGTTTTCGAGCTAACCGACGCTCTTGGTGAGAAGAAGCTCTACAGGGCGATGCGAAGCCTTGACACGCTCCTGCGCGGAGGAGAAGCGCCGCTTCTTGTCCTGGCCATGATCACGCGCCATTATCGGCAGTTGTGGAAGGTGAGGGAACTTCGGGAAAAGAAGATGTCGGCTCAGGAGATAGGCAAGGCTGCGGGTATTAACCCCTATTTTCTGCAGGGAATTATCCGCCAGTCGGGTAATTATACCGTCCCGGAACTTCGTGGTGTGTTCGGAAAAATCCGCGAAGTAGACACGACCCTGAAGACCGGAAGAGGGAAACCGGGTGTTTACCTTGAAAATCTTCTTTTCGAACTCTGTGGTGGTGAGATTTCTGAATCAGGACGCCGGGCAAGCCAATAAAAAAGGGCGCCAACCGGAGCCCTTTTTCTGTCTCTCTTTTTACCCCTGAACTTTCTTACAGTACAATGGGCGCACGAGAACTGCTTCTTTGCATCACCTCTATCCGAGGGTGTTGACGAGCTTGCTCAGTCGGGAGATGTTTCTGTAAGCGTTTGAACGATGGATTACCCCTTTGGAAGCAGCCGCGCCGATGCACGGGATTGCCGCATCAAGGCATTCCTTGGCAAGGGTTGCATCCTTGGCCGCGACGGCCTCGCGTACCCGCTTTATGAAAGTCCGCAGCGTAGAACGGACATGCTTGTTTCTCTCGTTTCTCTTCGCATTCTGCTTGATTCTCTTCAGGGCCGACTTGTGATGAGCCAAACTGCACCTCCAGTGTATGTGTTACGGTTTAAATGGGTAGTTGAAAGGTAATTCTTGTACCACTTCCAAAACGAATGTGTCAAGGGAAAAGTGCTGACCGGTCCGGGATATTCCTGTTTCCATTGCCGGAAAATCGTCGTACCATGCCGCGAATTTCCGTTTATGGTGAAATCTCCCGCTGAAGCATCGTATGGCATGGAAGGAGGTCGTAGCATGAAGGGCAAGGACTCACGGGATACCTGTCTCGTTTATTCATCGGAAAAGGGGCGGATGTGCCCAGGATGCGGCAGGCCGGTTGCGGAATGTGTCTGCCGCAGGAGAGCGGATTCATACTCCGGAGACGGCATTGTCCGGATACGCCGTGAGACGAAGGGGCGTGGAGGAAAGACCGTAACGATACTCGCCGGGCTTCCTTTGGACGCGGACGGAATAAAGGCTCTCGCAGGCGATCTGAAGCGCCGCTGCGGCACCGGCGGTACGAGCAGGGACGGCGCAATTGAAATCCAGGGGGACCACCGGGATGTGCTCAAGCAGGAGCTTGAGCGTCGTGGATTCCGTGTGAAGATGGTCGGAGGGTAGTCTTCTCGTCGAGAGTGGAATGCAATGAAACCGCCGTGAATGCGGAGAAAGATGAGGAAACATGAAATACCAGGGTGGAGAAGTCGGAAGGGTTTTTGTCGTGCGTTTCGAGGAAGGGGATGACGTCCTCGGCGGGCTGACGGAGATCGCCGGTCGCGAGGGGCTTCGGGCCGCTGCGTTTCATCTCGTTGGCGGGATGAAAAAGGGGAGGTTCGTTGCAGGCCCGGAGCGCGAAGAAATGCCTCCCATACCAATATGGAGGGAAATCGACGAGAGCCACGAGATCGTTGGTTTCGGGACTATTTTCCTGCATGATGGAAAGCCGAAGATCCATTTCCATGGGGCATTCGGCAAAAGGGATGTCGTCAAGATGGGGTGCCTGAGGGAAGGCGCTGAAGCGTTTCTGGTGCTTGAGGCGGTTATCCTGGAAATAACCGGAACAACCGCGATACGGGAGATGGACCCGGAATCCGGGATGGTGATCCTGAAGCTCTGATGCTAACCGGCTCCCGTCCTGTGTCGGTCGGGAGCCGGTTAGCCTTTGCTCGAATGTATTACTTCGAATTCGGCGATTTATTGAGAAGTTTTTCTATCAACGGCTTGTTGGCGCCGGATACGAAGGTGCCGTTTACCCAGTAGACCGGGGTCGAATCCACCTTCAGTTTTTCTATAACCGTCTTCTGTTCCTGGAGTCGGCCCTTGTCGTCATACTTCTTGTCCAGGAGCTGGCGATTGTTGTCGAGTTGTCCGGAATAGGCCTCGAAGAGCGCCTTTTCCGTGTCGGCGGAAGCGAAGATATAGGTTACCTTCTTGACCGCATCGGGATGCATGTCGAGAGGGTTGAGGAAGATATAGCGCGTCACGTCGCTGCGCGTGTTCCAGAATGCGTGCATTTTTCTGCAGTAGGGGCAGTCGGGATCGGAAACCTCAATCACGACGTTTTTTCCCGACCCTATCTTTATTGCCTTTTTCAGATCCTGCGGGTTCAGATGTTTGTACATCTCCGTCCCCACCCGCTCCTGGGTCAGATTCCTGCCCTGGCTGGTTATGATGTTACCGAGGATGAGGTATCCGGTCTTGAGATGAAAATACGCGACCTTACCATCACTCATGACCTCATACAGGCCCTCGATGTCGGTCTTTGTCATACTCGTGACTTTAATGTCGGGATACAGTTTTTGAAAAGCCTCTCTGGGGCCCTGTTTTTTCGAAGCAGCCTGCGCCGTTGTTCCAGCCATGAGAAGCAGAGCCATGCTGCACACGGCAAAAAGACGTAGTTTTTTCATCAATGTCTTCCTTTCATCATACAAAGAGTGTGAATTCCAGCTGTCAAAAGCAGAGATGTAACCCTGCGGTTGTTGTGCATTCTTATCTGACGCGAAATGAGATGAAATCACCGGTGAATTCCTGCCTGTCCACGGAAACCCGATCAACCCGGGAGAGGCGCGGGCCGACGCGGCACCAGTCGATGAGGGCCTGAACATCACGCTCCTCACCCTCGAAGCACCCCTGCACGTCGCCGTTTGAAAGGTTTCTTACCCAGCCCGTCACGTTGCAGCGTTCAGCCTGTTGAACGGTGAAGTAGCGGAACGAAACACCCTGGACCAGGCCGGAGATCGTTACCATAGCCCGAATTTTCATTTCGATGTCCCTCCCATCATGGAGAGGAATTCTTCTTCGCTGATTATCTTTACCCCCAGCCCGCGCGCCTTGTCAAGCTTCGAGCCCGCTTCCGTTCCGGCCACAACGAAGTCCGTCTTGCGGGACACGGACCCGGCTGCATGCCCTCCCTCGTTTTCAACAAGCCGCTTTGCTTCCTCTCTCGTGAAACGGGCAAGGGCGCCGGTGAAGACGAAGGTCATGCCGGATAACCTCCCTCCGACCCGCCTTTCTTCTTCGATAGGGGACACGCCCGCCGAGATCATGCGATTGATTGTCTCGATGTTTCGTGGATTGCGAAAAAAAGAGACGATGCTCTGGGCAACCTGAGGTCCGACTTCCCGGATGGAAAGAAGCTCTTCCTCGGAAGCCTTTTCCAGGTTTTCCATGGTGCCGAACGCCGATGCCAGGAGTTTTGCGGTATGCTCGCCCACATGGCGAATGCCGAGTGCATGGATGAATCGAGAGAGTTTGCGCTGTTTGCTCCTGTCAATTGCATTGAGAAGATTGTCCGCCAGTTTTTCTCCCATCCGCTCGAACCGCATGAAATCCGGGCGGTTGAGGTAGTAGAGGTCGGAAATGTCCTTCACCAGTCCGAGACGCAGGAGTTGTTCGATGTACTTGTCCCCCAGCCCTTCTATGTCCATGGCGTTCCGGGAGGCAAAGTGGATGATGGCTTCACGGATTTGCGCGGGGCAGGAAAGATCGGGGCAGCGGACCGCTACCTCTCCGGTGATCCGGACAGCTTCGGAGCCGCATTCCGGACAACGGACGGGCACGGGAACTTGGCGTTCATTGCCCGTCCTCTTTTCTGGGAGCGCCTTTACAACGGCGGGAATAACGTCTCCGGCCCTTTCAACCAGAACGGTATCTCCGATGCGTATATCCTTTTTCTGCAGTTCATCCCAGTTGTGGAGCGTGGCCCGGGATACGATCACGCCGGAAACCTCAACCGGCCGCAGATTGGCAACGGGGGTGATGACGCCGGTTCTTCCCACCTGGGGGACAATGTCTTCGACAACCGTGAATGCTTGACGGGGCGGGAATTTGAAGGCAACGGCCCACCGGGGAGAACGGCTTTTTTCGCCCAATTCCCGCTGCAGCTGAAAGGAATCGACTTTAACCACCACGCCATCTATCTCGTAGTCGAGGGTATCGCGCATTTCAGCTATCCGACGGTAGTAGTCGAGCACTCCGCGCAGACCGGTGACCTTGGTGGAGAGATGATTGACGGGAATCCCCCACGCAGCGATGGTTCCGAGAAACTCACTCTGAGACCTGAATTCATGGCCTTCAACGACTCCCGGTCCATAGCAGAAAAGGGAGAGGGGGCGCCGTGCGGTAATGCGCGAGTCCAATTGACGCAGAGAACCCGCGGCTGCGTTCCGCGGGTTGGCAAAGGGTTGTTCGCCTTCCTCTTCCCGTTCGGCGTTCAGCCTCTGAAATGCCTTCAGGGCCAGGTAGATCTCGCCCCGCACTTCCAGTCGTTCCGGGGGCACGTCAACGTCGAGACGCAGGGGGATCGTTTTCACCGTCTTCAGATTCAGCGTCACATCCTCTCCGGTAAAACCATCTCCCCTGGTCGATCCGCCGGAGAAGGATCCTCTTTCATAGATGAGTTCGACAGCCAATCCGTCCATTTTGGGTTCGCAGGCGTACTCTATATCCCTGTCCGGCGGGAAAGCCAGGAATCTTTTAACCCGTTCGTCAAAATCGATGATTTCTTCTTCGGTCAGTGAGTTTTCCAGGGACAGCATGGGGATACGGTGGGATACCTGGGAGAATTTTTCCAGGGGCTGCGCGCCGACCCGACACGTGGGGGAGGAAGGAGTCGTCAGGTCGGGGAATCGTTCCTCCAGTTCACGCAGTTCGCGGAACAGGATGTCGTATTCGGCATCGGTTATCTCCGGCGCGTCCTCCAGGTAGTAGAGGCGATTGTGGCGTTCTATCGCGGAACGTAACTCGGCGATGCGTACCTCGGCTGATGTGGTGTCCATCCGGAAAGACCTCGTTCGAAAATAGAACGCTTATATCACGAGGCGTCGGAGGAGGCAACTGTGAACAACTGGTGGCTAGTCGTCCGTACGGTCCAGGACTTCACGCACTTTTCGAAGTATGTCGTTCTTCGAAAAAGGCTTGGTTATGAAGTCGACACCTTCATTAAAGATTCCTTTCTGGAGAATGACGTCGGCCGTATATCCGCTGATAAAGACGAATTTCACGTCCCGGCGATGGGAACGGATCTCCTCGTAGATCTCCCTTCCATTTCTTTTCGGCATAACAACATCGGAGATTACGAGAGAGATGCTTCCGCTGTTTTGATGAAACAGCGCAATAGCCTCTTCACCATCAGACGCGCTGACGACACTGTAGCCCGCTCTTCTCAGTATTCCCTGGAGAAACTGCTTGACGATTTCCTCATCTTCGGCGACGAGAACGGTTTCCGTTCCATTCATGGAGATATATTCCTTGCTGGGGGGTTGTTTCTCAACTTCGATTCGTATCAAGGGAAGGTAAATGGTAAAGCAGGTACCTTTCCCCGGTTCGCTTTCCACGGTGATAGCGCCGTTATGCTGTCTGATTATCCCGTAACTGATGGAAAGACCGAGGCCTGTTCCCTTTCCCACCTCCTTGGTGGTGAAGAAAGGTTCGAAAATCTTCTGCCGGGTCTTCGGGTCTATACCAACACCCGTATCGACAACCGATACATATGCGTGGGGACCCCGCGAATCAAGCTCGACAATACCCCTGGTTTTCTTTCCGGGGATGATGTGTCCCGCTGAAATATGCAGGCGCCCGCCCGTGGGCATGGCATCACGGGCATTTGCGGCCAGGTTGATAAGAACCTGTTCCAGTTGATTGCGGTCGGCAAGCACCGTAAGGCGCCTGGAGCAGAGTTCCGTGGTCAGTTCGACATCTTCTCCGATTATTCTGGAAATAAGATTGTTCATGCCTGTAATTACTTCATTTATCAGAACCGGCTTCGGGTTGAGGATCTGTTTGCGGCTGACGGCCAGAAGGTTGTGGGTAAGTTCCCGCGCGCGTTCGGCGGCATGCAGGATTTGATCGACATTTGACAGCAGGAGTTCATCGTCGGTGATGCTTTCCCTGATTGTTTCTCCGTATCCGGCGATTGCGGTCAGCATGTTGTTGAAATCATGGGCTATCCCACCTGCGAGGAGGCCGATGGATTCCATCTTCTGTGCCTGAAGCAGTTGCTGCTGCATTTTCTTGTGCTCGGTCATGTCGTGGATGGTGCCCATGTATCCGGTAATGATATCATCTCCATCCCGGATGACGGACGCGGAAAGGAGCACGGTAAGCAACTCTCCATCAGCGCGCTTCATTTCCACTTCCATATTTCTTACATGGCCGTTGGTGAAAAGGTTTCTGAGGAAACGCTCCCGGTCATCGGCTTTACAATATACGTCCCGGCCGATATCAAGACCTCGGATTTCTTCGGTGGAATAGCCGAAGGTAACTTCGGCGGAGGTATTGATGTCCAGAAGACGGGCGTCCGCATCAAACAGAAAGATAACGTCCCTCGATTCCTCGAATATCTTACGGTATTTTCTCTCCGACTCCCGGAGAGCATCTTCCATCCGTTTGTGGTAGGTGATATCGGTGTGCGAACCGGCGATGCGATATGCCTCTCCGTTGGAATGCCGCAGACAGGCTCCTTTGCTGCGAATCCAGCGGTACGTCCCGTTTTTTGCCTTTAGGCGGCACTCTACCTCGTAGCTGGGCTGGTATCCTTCCAGATAGTCGTTAAGGGACTTCATCACCGTTGCATAGTCATCCCGGTGAATCCTCGACTTCCATTCATCAACACTATTGGTTATCTCGTGGTCGCTGAAGCCGAGCATGCTCTTCCACCGGGGAGAAAAATAGACTTTTCCCGTTTCCAGATCCCGATCCCAGATGCCGTCATTGGCGCCGGCCACGGCGAGGGCATAGCGCTCTTCGCTCCTCCGAAGGGCCTCCTCGGTCCTTCTCCTTTCCACCACCTCATCCATCAGTCTTGAAACGGTCTGCTGCAGTTGCCGCGTCTGCTCGGATACACGTCTTTCCAGATCTTCCTGAAGCGCACGAAGCTCATTTTCCATCCGCTTTCTTTCCGTGATGTCAAGTCCCAGTTCCAGCACAAGCAGTGTCCCGTTGGAATCAACGAAGGGGTAGTCGAGCACCTCGTAGGAAAGACCGTCGATGGGACAATCCCACTCCCATCGTTGCGGGCCCTTTGTAGTAAATACTTTGAATGTCCGACAGGAGGGGCACGGTTCGTTCCGCCCTCGAAAAAGCTGGTGACAGGTCGTGTTCTTGGGGCTTCCGAAGTGTTGCCTGAAATAACGGTTGGCGAATCGTATGGTATGATCAGGCGCCTGTAAGTAAACAAACGCAGGAAGCCTGTTTAGAAGCGAAAAAAGCAATGATTGCTGTTTTTTCAGGGTCTTTCTCGTCTGGATAAATGTCCGTTCCGCCGCTTCCAGTTCACGAACCCGCTTGCGGAGCATGAGATTTTCATTCCTCAGCGTATCAAATTCGTCTTCTGTCGCCTGCATTGCCTTGTGTCCCTTGTCATGTTAATTATTGTGTCCAACCGCCGGCCGGGCAGGAGCCCCTGCTCTGAATGTTGTGAATGGTAAGGGAGGACGGTAAGCAGATGTCGAGGGAGCGATGCGCAGCCATTTTGCCCGAAGTCATTGAATAACCACAATCCATACACAATACCCTACATTCGCGAAAAGGCAACACCCCACAACGAGTTTGACAGAAAAAAGTTTTTTGCTGATGAGTAAAGTGTGCTAGAAAAGGGTATTCTCAGCTAAAGGAGCGACAAATGACCGAAGAAAAGAATCCGCGAGTCCTGATGGAAACTTCAATGGGAAATGTGACAATCGAGCTTTTCAAGGACAAGGCCCCGATTAGTGTCCGGAATTTCCTTTCGTACGTGAAGGAGGGTTTTTATGATGGGCTCGTTTTCCATCGGGTAATCAAGGAGTTCATGATTCAGGGGGGCGGCATGGACGCCTCGATGCAACCGAAGAAAACGAAATTCGCCATAAAAAATGAGGCGGCAAACGGGCTTTCCAACAGCCGGGGAACCCTGGCCATGGCCAGGACCGCGGTTGTTGACAGCGCCACTTCGCAGTTTTTCATCAACGTGGTGGACAATGCCTTTCTTGACTATCGGGGCAAAACTCCGGAACTCTTCGGGTATGCCGTATTCGGGCAGGTCGTTGAGGGAATGGAAACGGTGGATGCGATTCGCCAGGTGAAAACCGGGTCCCGCATGGGGCACTCCGACGTTCCGGTTGAGCCGGTGGTAATCAACAGCCTTAGAATCATTGAATAGAATGTCAGGGACATAGAGCTGTCCCGGTGATTCGGTTCTCGTGACATTCAAAAAGGCCGCCTGAGATTGCAGGCGGCCTTTTTTCGACTCTCAGGCTAGTTATCCCTTGGCCGACCAGAGTCCGTGGAGATTGCAGTACTCCCTGGCGGTTACCTCTTGGGCGGTCACCGCGAAGACGGCCTCGGGGGCTTGCCCCGGCTTGAGAAACTGCCGGTATGCCTTGCCGTCGGCAATAATCTCGACCCACTCGATGAAGTGTTTTTCTTCCATGGGGTGGGCAACGCTTCCGACTTTTACCGTGATGGAACCGGCAGCCCTTTCAATAACAGGAACATGCTTTTCCTTTGCGGCGTCGACCGTGTTTTCCGTCATACATTTCATCGGTTCTCCACAACATACCAGTTCCCCGCCGCCTGCATGGAGCACCTCAACAATGTTTCCACAAAGTTCGCATTTGTAGACTTCCAGAACGTTTGCCATATTGCCTCCATTGAAAACAGATTTGGTCAGCTTCCCAACGGGTACAAATGTACCTCATGAAATGCCTCAGTGCAACCTTTCGTGGATGAAATATTCCATTCCATACTATCTCTGTTACGGAAAAGCGTTTGCGCTCAGGGATGTTTTTTGTTATTCGTTATGTTTACAAATATATTACGCAGTAGCTCTCTCTTTCTGCCTCGAAAGGATATGCAGTGCATGGCAATGAAGGTGGCATGTGATGTGAGAGCTGAGGAAAGGTGAATCGATGCATAAGGATGAAGATCGGATGGAATTTTCCGGCAGGGTCTGGATTGATAAGGCGGAGAGGGCATTCCTGGGAAGTGACAGGATTGAGCTGTTGGAGAAAATCAGGGAATTGGGATCGATAACCGGCGCTGCAAAGGCTGTCGGCATCAGTTACAAGACGGCGTGGGCGATTGTTGATACGATGAACAACCTGGCGGATAAACCGCTTGTGGTACGGATGACGGGCGGCAAGGGGGGCGGGGGTACCCATCTTACCCCCGAGGGGCTTCGGGTAGTGGACTCATTCAGGATCGTCCAGGAAGAACATGAGGCCTTTCTGCGCAATCTAGCCAGAAAAGTGGAGGACGTTGACGCTTTCTACAAATTCCTGCGTCGCATGTCTCTCAAGGTGAGCGCTCGAAACATATTCAAGGGGACGGTGACGCGCATCGTGAAAGGGGCGGTCAACTCGGAGGTTGAGTTGGTCCTGCCCAGCGGCGATTCGCTTATTTCGGTCGTGACCAACGAGAGTGTCGAGAACCTTGATCTGTATGAGAATAAGGACGCCTATGCCATTATCAAGGCATCATCGGTGATATTGGGGCGTGACTTGCATTCCTGCAGGCTGAGCGCCGGCAATATACTGTGCGGGTCGGTCACCAAAATTGTACCCGGCGCGGTTAATACCGAGGTAACGGTTCGCCTGTCGGGAGAAAATACCATCAGTGCGATTATTACCAATGAAAGCGCTTGTTTGCTTGGTTTTACCGAAGGGGATCACGCCTGCGCCGTCTTCCAGGCATCCAGCGTTATTCTCGGGGTGGAGTGAAGGGCAATGCCGAGAGATCGATTATCCGTGCGGGAAGCCGGTGTTTTGCTACCGTCTGTGAAAGAAGCTCAACACAGCCGCGAGCGCGAAGGATACGAAGAGAAAAACCAGGGGCGGCCGGCAGGTTAAAAATCATATGGACGGCTTTTGCCAGGCCGATCCAGTTTTTGGGGCTGAAATACGAGGCGGGTGGAAGTCCAAGGTACATGAGAAACGTGCCGAATGATATGGGAATCCATGCTCCTTGGCGGGCCCACAGGAAAACCTGATACCCGAAAATTCCAACTGCCGTCACCAGAGGGGTAAATACTGCGATTCCCTCAGCTAATCCGGACAGGCGCATAATGCAGTGGAAAAGGGAGCGGAAATTCTGTCAGGTTTCTTTTCGTCGGAACCGGTCATTTCCATTGGCACACCTCTTTGCGGGCCAATGATGGCGTACAGTTCTGTTGAATGGTATTATGCAAAAATCAACGTATTCCAATTGTTGCGAACCGCCGTACGCGCAAGATATCTTCCCGGATTTACCGCAATCGGATTGCCGAACAAGCGCAGAAGGGGAATGTCGCTCTTTGAATCGGCATAACAATAGGAATCTTTCAAAGAAATACCCAGTTGAGCCGTAAGGTCCATCGCCAGTCTACGTTTTGATTCCCCGTGGTAGTGTTTTTCATCGATTTCTCCCGTCAGGAATCCGCCCGAAGTCCTCAGTTTCGTCGAAAAGATACGCTCAAAGGGAATGCCGCTATGCTGTCGAGTAATGTCGAGTAGTCAAGTTACTGCTTAGTATTTTCGAATAATTCCACTTCATACTCGGCACATATCTGAAGCGTAATCTCTCGTACCCTTACCGCCACCTCTTCAGTTAGAAGACGCTTACGGTACTTGGTGATCCTGACAAAGTGAGACTTGATGTCAAACTTCGTATGCGACGTAGTCCGATAATGTTCCATCCGGCTAATATGCTGAAGTTGTCGCATATAAGGCGAGGGATTTTATATCCCAAAGTGATATATAAAATAATTAAAATAAATAGCAATAAATTAATTTTATGATAAAAACTGTGGATGACTGCTCCATGCACCATGGCTCAGTGTGCAGGGGCATCTCTCGCATAGTCTGAAAGACGGGTTGACATCCTTTCCCTTCATGGTTAGTTTCTTACCACTACATGGAATCAAAGGAGCACTGGACATGACTGAACCTAATGATAAGAGCGATGCGCCCCGGGAGCCGGAACTGACCGACGACGGCACGCAGGCAAGTGAAGGCGGCCTGGTGGTTGCCTCTGAAATACTTCCGAAGTTTCTGCCTATCATTCCTCTCAAGATGCGGCCGACCTTTCCCGGCATTCTCATCCCTCTGGTGGTGAAAGGCGCCGAGAAAATCGCCGCCATTCAGAAGGTTATGGGGCAGGGTGATAGAACAATCGGTCTCGTGCTGGTCAAGGAATCGGAGGGAGAGGAAACCCCTGATAATCTTCACCGCATCGGTGTTGCTTCCAAAATCCTCCAGGTTGTGCATGCCGATGATGAAAGCGCACACCTCATGCTCAACAACCTGGAGCGTTTCATTATCGACGATGTGGTCGCCACGGAAGAAGGCATGGTTGCCCGGGTGACCTACCATCACAGCGCGGAGCTCTCCGTCAATCCAGAGTTGCAGGCCTACTCTTTGGCGGTTATCTCCACGCTCAAGGAACTGATTCAGCTCAACCCTCTCTTTTCCGAGGCGACGAAGCTCTTCCTGAATCGTTCCAGCATGGATGATCCGGGGCGACTGGCGGATTTCGCGGCCAATTTGACGAGCACCGAGGGTCAGGAGCTTCAGCAGGTCCTGGAGACCTTTGATGTGCGTCATCGCATCGACCGGGTGTTGGTGCTCCTGAAGAAGGAGCTGGAGGTGTACCGTCTCCAGAGCAAGATAACCAAGCAGATAGAGGACAAGATATCCGCTAGGCAGAGGGAGTTCTTTCTCCGGGAACAGTTGAAGATGATAAAGAAGGAACTGGGGTTGGAGAAGGAGGGAAAGACCACGGAGATAGAGAAGTTCGAGGAGCGTCTCCAAGGACTTGTTCTCAATGAAGAGGCGAAAAAAGCGGTGGAGGAAGAGATGGAGAAACTTCAGCTCATCGAGCCCACCTCGCCCGAATACAACGTGAGCCGTAATTACCTGGATTGGCTTACGGTCCTTCCCTGGGGAAGGTACAGCGAAGACTCCTACAACATCGACAAGGCGCGGAAGATTCTGGACCGGGATCACTACGGCCTGAAGGACGTGAAGGAGCGAATCCTTGAGTTCATCGCCGTGGGGAAGATGAAGGGGAATATCTCAGGCTCCATCCTTTGCCTGGTGGGACCTCCCGGGGTTGGAAAGACCTCGGTCGGGAAAAGCATCGCCGATGCCCTGGGAAGAAAGTTTTACCGGTTCTCCCTCGGCGGGATGCGGGACGAGGCAGAGATAAAGGGGCACCGCAGGACATACATCGGCGCCATGCCGGGCAAATTCATCCAGGCAATGAAGCGGGTCGGAACGGCAAACCCGGTGGTGATGCTGGACGAGATTGACAAGGTCGGCGTCTCCTTCCAGGGAGACCCGGCTTCGGCCCTCCTGGAGGTTCTTGACCCTGAGCAGAACTCTACGTTCCGCGATCACTACCTGGATGTCCCTTTCGACCTGTCAAACGTCCTGTTCGTGGCCACGGCCAACCAACTCGACACCATCCCCCCGGCGCTTCTCGACAGGATGGAGGTCATTCGTCTCGCCGGGTATATCCTGGAGGAGAAACTGGAGATAGCGCGCCGTTACCTGATCCCCAAGGCGCTGGAGAACCACGGCATGCAGAAGGGACAGGTCTCTATCGACAAGGATGCCCTAGTCAGCATCATCGACGGTTATGCCCGGGAGGCCGGGGTGCGAAGCCTTGAGAATCGTATCAAGAAGATCATGCGCCGCTCGGCCATGGAGTTTGCCAGGGGGAAGGCGGAGTCCATCGCACTCGGCGTCGATGACGTGAAGGAGTATCTGGGGAACCCGGTATTCAATCCCGACGAGGTGTTCGAGGATGTGCCGGGCGTGGTTACCGGCCTTGCGTGGACCAGCATGGGAGGCGCCACCCTTCAGATAGAGGCCTCCGCCATGGTGAGCAAGACCAAGGGTTTCAAGCAGACAGGTCAGTTGGGGAACGTGATGGTGGAGAGTTCCGAGATCGCATATTCCTATGTCATGGCCCACCTGGAAAAGTACGGCGCCGCGGCCGATTTCTTCGACAGCCGATTCATCCATCTCCATGTCCCTGCCGGCGCCACCCCCAAGGACGGCCCTTCCGCCGGGATCACCATGACGACAGCGCTCATCTCCATGATAACCGGAAAACCGGTCAGGAAAAAACTCGCCATGACCGGAGAGTTGACCCTTACGGGCCGTGTCCTTCCCATCGGAGGGGTGAAGGAAAAGACCATCGCCGCCCGTCGTTCCGGGATCAAGACCCTCATCTTTCCGGAGGGAAACCGGAAGGATTTCGAGGAGCTTCCCGCCTACCTGAAAAAGGGGTTGAAGGCCCATTTCGTAGGCGAATACGACGAGGTCCTTCCCATCGCATTCGGAAAGAAATGACCATGGTGGTGGGGGGAGGGGCAGCCCTTCCCCCCGCTTTCCGCGTCATACCATTCCACTCCCTTTTCTGTTGAGCAAATCCCCCCGGTGTGCTACCGTTCCATGTTATTTCCATTTCATTCATTCGGATCAGGAGAATCGTTTCATGTTAGGTGCTGTGTCATCAGTGATAAAGAAAATAGTCGGAAGCAAGAACGAGCGTGAGTTGAAACGCATTCAACCCGTCGTTGAAAGAATAAACTCTCTGGAACCTGAAATGGCAAGGCTTTCCGACGACCAGATGCGGGAAAAGACCGTTGAGTACAGGGAAAGGGTGGCAAAGGGAGAAAGCCTCGACTCCATTCTCCCTGAGGCCTTCGCCCTTGTCCGCGAAGCGGGGAAAAGGGTGCTCGGGATGCGGCACTTCGATGTCCAGCTCATCGGCGGGATGGTTCTTCACCAGGGAAAGATAGCCGAGATGAAGACCGGCGAGGGGAAAACCCTTGTCGCCACGCTCCCCTGCTACCTGAACGCCCTGACCGGCCGCGGCGTGCACGTGGTCACGGTGAATGACTATTTGGCAAAGCGTGACTCCGAGTGGATGGGCCGCGTCTACCGCTTCCTCGGCATGACGGTGGGCGTCATCGTTCACGGCCTTGACGATGACGAGCGAAGGGATGCCTATAATTCCGACATAACCTACGGGACCAACAACGAATTCGGCTTCGACTATCTCAGGGATAACATGAAGTTCAGCCTGGCCGACTATGTCCAGCGCGAATACCACTACGCCATTGTTGACGAAGTGGACTCCATCCTGGTCGACGAAGCCCGTACCCCGCTCATCATCTCCGGCCCCACCGAGGAAAGTACCGACAAATACTATATAATTGACCGGATTATTCCCTCTCTGGTTAAAGGCGAGGTGATCGAGGAAGAGGCCAATACCCTTTCCGGGAAGCGCAAGCGATACACGGGTGATTACACCATCGATGAGAAGGCGAAATCGGCGACCCTCACGGAAGAAGGGGTGATGAAGGTGGAAAAGATGCTGCGGCTCGACAACCTCTACGACCCGCGTAACATCGAGACCCTTCACCATGTGCAGCAGGCCCTGCGCGCCCACGCCATGTACAAGCTCGACGTTGACTATGTGGTAAAGGACGGCGAAGTCCTCATCGTCGATGAATTTACCGGACGACTCATGCCCGGCCGGCGCTGGTCGGACGGTCTCCATCAGGCCATCGAGGCCAAGGAAGGGGTGACAATCGAGAATGAGAACCAGACCCTGGCGACCATTACCTTCCAGAACTATTTCCGCATGTACGGGAAGCTTGCCGGCATGACCGGTACCGCCGATACCGAGGCTGCCGAGTTCCACAAGATCTACAAGCTGGACGTGGTTGTTATCCCGACCAACAGGCCTCTGCTCCGTCCCGACTTCCCGGACGTGGTGTACAAGACCGAGCGGGAAAAGTTCAGGGCGGTGGTGGGAGAGGTGAAGGAACTGCACCAGAAGGGGCAGCCCGTGTTGGTGGGTACCATCTCCATCGAAAAGTCGGAAACTCTCTCGACCCTCATGCAGCGCGAGGGTATTCCCCATAACGTACTGAACGCCAAGCACCACGAGAAGGAGGCGGAGATCGTCGCTCAGGCGGGGCGCAAAGAAATGGTTACCATCGCCACCAACATGGCGGGCCGCGGTACCGACATCTTGCTGGGGGGGAATCCGGAGGGGCTTGCCAAGCAGTGGCGGAAGGGAAGTCCCGAGGCGTCGGACGAGGAATACGTGAAAGTGCTGGAAGAGTGCCGGAAGAAGTGCGCTGCCGAGCATGACGAGGTGGTCGCTCTGGGCGGTCTCCACATTCTCGGTACGGAACGGCACGAGTCGAGACGTATCGACAACCAGTTGCGCGGTCGTTCCGGACGACAGGGCGACCCCGGTTCCTCGCGATTCTACCTCTCTCTGGAAGACGATCTCCTGCGGATCTTCGGCGCGGAACGGGTGTCCAAGATCATGGACATGCTGAAGATAGACGAAGGGGAGGCAATCACCCACGGCCTGATCTCACGGGCCATCGAGAACGCGCAAAAGAAGGTGGAGGCCCACAACTTCGAGATCCGCAAGCACCTCATCGAATACGATGATGTCATGAACAAGCAGAGGGAAGTCATTTATTCCCAGCGCCGCGAAATCCTGTCGGGAACGGATCTGCGGGACAGTTTTCTCGAGATGATGGACGAGACGGTGGAAGACATCGTGGAAGGCTATGCAATCGAGAAGGTGTGCGCGACGGAGTGGGACTGGCAGGGTATTTCCAAGGGAGTGCACCAGTACTTCGGCTTCCAGTTCGACATTCCCTCCGAAACCATGGACAGGCTGACCCCGACGATCTTCCGCGAGCTTCTCAAGGAAAAGGTGCGCGAGGTATTTCATGCCCGCGTCGAGTCATTCGGCGAAGAGCTCATGGACCACATGATCAAGGTGATCATGCTGCAGACGATTGATACGCAATGGAAAGACCACCTGCTTTCCATCGACCACCTGAAGGAAGGGATCGGTCTGCGCGGTTACGGCCAGAAAGATCCGAAACAGGAATACAAGAAGGAAGCCTACCAGCTGTTCATTGACATGATAACCCGTATCCGTCAGGAACTGGTGGAGAAGATCTTCTGGGTGCAGATTGCCCGGGAGGAGGATGTGGAGCAGATGGAGCAGAAGCAGCGAAAGCAGCGCCTGGTTTTCAACCTTACCGGTGAGGACTCTCCTCAGCAGCCGGTCAGGAGCGATAAGGTCGGCCGCAATGATCCCTGTCCGTGCGGCAGCGGAAAGAAATACAAGAAGTGCTGCGGAAGGTGAACATCGAGCGTGGAACGCAGAGAGACGGACATTTATTCTCCAGGAGCTGAAGATGAAAGTACGAGGTTTCGCTTTTTCCGCGGTTGAGGCGGCCATCAAGAAACCGGGCAGGCTCGATCTGGCGATGATCTTTTCCGAGATTCCGGCCGATGTGGCGGCGGTTTTTACCACCAACCGGGTGAAGGCGGCGCCGGTCCTCCTTTCAATGGAACGTGTCGAAAAGGGAAAAGCTCGGGCGATCGTGGTCAACAGCGGCAACGCCAACGCCTGCACCGGCGGCCGGGGTATGACGGATGCGCGGGAAACGGCGCGGCTCGTAGCTTCTGCCGCCGGCATTTCCGAAGACTCAGTCCTTGTAGCATCCACCGGCGTGATCGGTAAACCTCTTCCCATGGAGAGGGTTCGCATCGCGATTCCCGGGCTTGTGGATGGTCTGCCGGATGGGAGCCTGGATGACATAGCGCGCGCCATCATGACCACCGACACCTTTCCCAAAATAGAAACAGTTCAGGGAGAGGCCGGAGGCTCTTGTTACACCATCGCCGGGATCGCGAAGGGGGCGGGGATGATCATGCCCAACATGGCGACCATGCTTTCATTCATGATCACCGATGCGTCAGTAGAGCCCGGTTTTCTCAGGCAGGTGTTTCGGAGCGCGGCGGACTCATCCTTCAATATCATCTCCATTGACGGCGATACATCCACGAACGATACAGCCATTCTGATGGCCAACGGGGCCGCGGGCAACCCTGCGATTCAAGCCGGAACTCCTGAAGCGGAACGCTTTGAAGAACTTCTGCGTCACGTCCTGTTGTCGTTGGCCCGTCAGATTGTCCGTGACGGTGAAGGCGCGACCAAGTTCGTGGAGATTCGCGTTGTCGGCGCGCAAACGGATGCCGACGCACGGTCGGCCGCGATGGCTATTGCCAACTCTTTGCTGGTGAAGACCGCGTTTTTCGGTCAGGATGCAAACTGGGGACGGATTCTTGCCGCGGTCGGTTATTCGGGCGCCCAAATTGATCAGGATCGGGTTGCCCTCTCCTTCGATGATGTCCCCATGGTTCGTGATGGCGTCTTTGTGGGAGACGATTCCGAAGAGCGCGGGACAGAGGTGCTCAGGAAAAAGGAGTTTTCCGTCACCGTGGATCTTCGCCTCGGCACCGGGAATGCGACGGTGTATACAAGCGACATTTCTCATGAGTATGTGAGTATAAACGCCGATTACCGTACCTGATTCCTCTCGGCAGGGGTCGGGTGTTTCGTTAACCTACCATGAGTTTCGCTCAGGAGGTACCGTGAGATACCATGGATGTGTCGTCATATTGGGCTTGATACTGTTTGTAGTGATTTCCGCTGGAAGAGCACCGGCTCAGGGGGAAATCCTGAAGGTTTCCGAAATGACGGTCACCACCCGGATTGTGAAGCGGAATCCCATCGATTCGGTAAAACGAATATCAGCGGCTTCAGAGAAGACACTTTACTGTTTTACGCGGGTAACGTCTCCCGATGACGAAGAGCGTCACATTTCACACGTATGGTACAGAAATGGCGAAACAGTAGCTGAATATGATCTGCCGGTACGCGGGAGTCGCTGGAGAACATTCAGCAAGAAGGTGATAGAAAAGGGTATGCGTGGCGTATGGCGCGTGGAGGCGCTTGACGAAGAGGGAAACCTGCTGAAGGCCGTCGAGTTCACCATGAACTGATTTTTTGTGTCATTTTTCCATCTCGGGACGACCGTACGTTGTGCTTCGCCAGAACCCTGCCGCACCGGAAAACCGCTGTGATTTCATGAAAAACCTGGAATTGGCGGCAGGCAAAAAACTTGACACCCCAAGGGCTTTGTGCTAGCTTTCTCGCGGTTTATACGGCTCTCACCAGCTTTGATTTCAGGTTTTCAGGCATCTCACCTTACCCGTCGGAGGACGTTCCATGAGCACTTCAATTCTTCTTGCCGATGACAGCATCACCATCCAGAAGGTTGTCGGGATCATCTTCGCCAATGAGGAGTATGATCTTGTTGTCGTGGACAACGGGAACGCAGCTCTCGAAAAGGCACGGGAAATCCGGCCCTCCGTCATGCTCGTGGACGCGTTGATGCCAGGCAAGAATGGGTACGAGGTCTGTGAAGAGGTGCGTCGCGATCCGGTCATCGGGAATACGCCACTGCTCCTCCTTGTCGGAGCCTTCGAGCCTTTTGATGAAGATAAGGCACGAAAAAGCGGCGCTGATGATTTCATCACGAAACCCTTTGAGTCGCAGAATCTCATCGAAAAGGTGAGCGCGCTGGTCGAACTTGCGGCAACACGTGCGTCTGTTGTGCCCGAACATGTTGAAGAGCCTCTTCTGGAAGTCCCGCCACCTCTCGATGTTGCGGCATCTCAACCCGTCGAAACCGCGGCAAACCTGGCGAATTCCTTCCGCGATTATGTTCATCTGGGAGGAGAGGCCCCGACTGTGCGGGAAGACGCGGAAGCCGTCGAGGAAACTTCGCCGTCCGAGCAGCCGCACCAGGCCGTCAGTGAACCCGAGCCTCAAGGCGTTATTCTTTTGTCTTCGGTGGATATTGTCGAGGCGAGCCCGGAAGATGACCTGTGGGGGACTTTCGTTGAAGAGATCCCGGACGAGGAGACCGTTCACTTCGGAGAGGTCATCGAAGAAACAGAAGAAGGTGAGCTTTCCACGCCGGTTGAAGAGATTGAATCCTTTACGCTGATGGACGAAGAACCGGCTGCTGTAGTACTCAAAGGCGAGGAACCTGAAGCAGTTGCAGAGGAGCCTGAAGCCGTTACCGAGGAACCGGAAGCCATTGCCGAGGAACCGGAAGCCATTCGGGAAGGCATTTTCGGCTATGATACATTTTCAATTACCGGAAGAGAGGAACGGCCTGTCTTTGAAGAGGCTCCCGAGCCTGTGGAGAGTGAGGAAACTCTTTCCGAGGCCACGTACGTCTCGTACGGAACCGGTGAGACCATCTCTCTTGGTGAAGAACCGGAACCGACCCCGACTGAAATCATGCATGATACCTTCGAGTCCCCGGCTCACCTGGAGGATGTTTCCGAATCAATCGGCTCCGGTCAGGAGGAAGTCGACCTGCGGTTTGCCCCGGAAGAGGAGTATGTGCCCGCGGCGGAGGCATTTGCCGCCCTTCAGGAAGAGTCCGCCGCAGTCGTTGAAGCGCCGCCGGTCGAAGCAGTGTCTCCCGCCCGGGAAGAGCAGATTACGGTCACCGAGGCGCAGCTTGCCGAGGCAATATCTCGAATTTCCAAAGAAATCATTGAAAAAATTGCCTGGGACGTTGTGCCTGATCTGGCTGAAGCGATCATCAAGGAAGAGATACGCAAGATAAAAGAGGGAACGGCGCGGTAGAATCATCGGATTATGCATCGTTCGCGGGCAACTGCCTCGCATGAATTAACTCTGCACCATTTGGGGATTTCGCATCCCCTTTTTCGTATCCGGCTCCAGGCATTGTTTTTCACCTCCTTTAAGAGTCAATAAATACCACGCGCGAAAGAAAGCGTATTGAAGGTTGAGGCACTATATGGCGAACAGAGAACTTGCAAAGGCGTACGAGCCGAAGGCTGTTGAGGACAGGTGGTACGGAGAGTGGGAGCAGGGAGGCTTTTTCAACGCGCCGGCCCTGACGGATAAAGAACCTTACAGCATAGTCATTCCTCCCCCTAACATCACCGGTGTACTTCACATGGGGCACGCCCTCAACAATACTCTTCAGGATATTCTCTGCCGATGGAAGCGGATGTCCGGCTTCTCCGTGCTGTGGATGCCGGGTACCGACCATGCCGGTATTGCGACACAGAACGTTGTGGAGCGCCAACTCGCGGCGGAAGGAACAAGCAGGCATGAAATAGGTCGCGAGGCGTTTATCGAGCGTGTCTGGAAATGGAAGGCTGAGTCGGGCGGGAAGATTATCGGCCAACTCAAGCGGCTCGGCGCTTCCTGCGATTGGCAGCGCGAGCGTTTCACCATGGATGAGGGCCTATCCAGGGCAGTTCGTGAGGTGTTCGTGCGCCTCTATGAGGACGGGCTCATCTATCGGGATAACCGGTTAATCAACTGGTGCCCCCGTTGCCATACCGCCCTGTCGGACATTGAAGTGGAACACGAAGAGCAAAAGGGGAACCTCTGGTACCTTCGATACCCGGTTGCCGGTTCGGACAGATATCTCGTTGTCGCCACTACCCGTCCGGAAACCATGCTCGGCGACACGGCGGTTGCAGTCAATCCCGCTGATGAACGCTATCGTGACCTGATTGGCGGTCACGTAATCCTTCCTCTGCTTCAACGGCGCATTCCTGTCATTGCGGATGAATACGTGGATATGGAGTTCGGGACCGGTGTTGTCAAGATTACGCCGGCACATGACTTCAACGATTTCGAGATGGGAAAGCGCCACAACCTCGACCGGATCAATGTCTTTGACGAATCCGGGATCATCAATGCCGCGGGCCACCAGTATGAAGGCCTCGATCGTTTCGCGGCGCGGAAAAAGATCCTCTCCGATCTGGAAGAGGCCGGATTGCTGGAGAAGATCGCAGACCATACTCTTGCCGTAGGAGGTTGTTACCGCTGCAAGACCGTCGTCGAACCCTATATGTCACTCCAATGGTACGTGAAGGTCGGTCCTCTGGCCGAAAAGGCCATTGCCGCGGTCAGGGAAGGCCGCACACGGATCGTTCCTCTCCAGTGGGAGAATACCTACTTCGAATGGATGGAAAACATCCGTGACTGGTGCATTTCGCGCCAGATCTGGTGGGGACACCGTATCCCGGCCTGGTACTGCGACCACTGCGGTCATGTGACCGTGTCAAAGGAAGATCCGACGAACTGTGCGGGATGTGGAAGCGATGAGATCCGCCAGGAAACGGATGTGCTCGATACCTGGTTTTCTTCCGGCCTCTGGCCGTTTTCCACCATGGGATGGCCAGAGAGGACCGAAGAACTGGCCGTCTATTATCCGACGTCCTGTCTGGTGACCGGCTTCGATATCCTTTTTTTCTGGGTTGCGCGAATGATGATGATGGGTCTTCACTTCATGGGGGAGGTCCCGTTCCGCGATGTCTATATCCATGCCCTGGTGCGCGACGCTCACGGGCAGAAGATGAGCAAGTCTCGAGGGAATGTCATCGATCCGCTGGTTATTATCGATCAATACGGCGCCGACGCCTTCCGCTTCACACTCGCAGCCTTTGCCGCCCAGGGAAGGGACATCAAGCTCGCCGAGGAGCGAATTGCCGGTTACCGCAATTTCGCTAACAAGATCTGGAACGCCTCCCGTTTCACGCTCATGAATCTGGAGGGTTTTGATCCCGAATCGGTGAACCTGGCGGATCTGCAACTTTCCAATGCTGATCGCTGGATTCTTTTCCGGCTCAATGCCGCGGCCCGTGATGCGGAGGATGCACTGTCCGGGTACCGCTTCAACGATGCGGCCTCCTCCCTCTATCGTTTTACCTGGAGCGAATTCTGCGACTGGTACATCGAACTGGTCAAGGACGACCTGTACAAGGGCCCCCCTGAGCGGAAACTCGCCGCACAATATGTGCTCTGGACGGTTCTGGAAAACCTTCTTCGTCTTCTGCATCCGTTCATGCCCTTCATTACCGAGGAGATCTGGCAGAGTTTGCCGGGGACCCGGCCGACCCCCAGCATCATGATCGCCCCGTATCCGCGCCCCGGGAACGAGTGGGAGTTCGTTGAAGGGGCCGCGGAGATGGAACTGGTAATGGAGGTCATTCGCGGAATACGCAACATCAGGGGAGCGGTTGAGGTCCCGCCGAGCCGCGAAATAGCGGCCATACTCGACTGCGGATCCGATGAAAGTCTCCATGTCCTGAAACGGAACGAAGGGTATGTCATGAGCCTTGCCCGGCTTTCCGACCTGGCCATCGGCAAAGGTCTGGATCGACCCGCGGATGCGGCGGTTCAGGTCGCAGGTGACGTGCAGATCGTTGTCCCGCTCAAGGGGCTCGTGAACGTGGAAGAGGAAGAGAAGCGGCTCCTCAAGGAGATAGCCAAGGCGGACAAGGATATCGAATTCCTCGGAAGAAAGCTGGAAAACCCCGACTTTGTGGGGCGCGCTCCCGCCCAGGTGGTCGCCAAGGAGAAAGAAAAACTTGAGGAGTTCTCGAATAAGAAGAAGGTTCTTCTGGAAAGCCTGGAAAAAATCAGAAAGATGATGTAGG
>CALABV010000021.1 GCA_937886325.1 uncultured Geobacter sp. | reverse complement strand
TACTACTCGAAAGTGTCCAAGTCCCTGGCTGTTGCGCTCATGCACCTGTCCGTCGGCAATATCGGCAGAATCATCGGCCAAGCCGATACAAACCGCATCATCCAGCGTATTGAGGAAGGCCAGAGGGTAATCGTCGTCATCCACACGGGGTCGCAGATGTTTCCGGACGCGGCGAACGCACTCGGCAGGGTCATTCTCTCCATGATCCAGAAGTGCGTCGGCCGGACATACGGCTCGGTGAAGGAAAAGTTCCACACTCCCCTTGCCATCTATATCGACGAAGCCCAGAAAGTCCTCTACCCGGGAATAGAAGCCCTTCCCGCCATGGCCGGCTCCGCAAACGTAATGACCACCATGTTCGTTCAGGACAACTCACAGCTTGCTGCCGTCCTCGGAGAAGAGTTCGCCCGCGTCATCATGAACAACTGCAACACCAAGCTGTTCATGCGCTGCCCGGATGCCGACACGGCGGAGTATGTTACCCGGCACTTCGGCACGAAGCCTGTCCTAACCGGCATCTACAGCGCAAACCAGGTCACCACCCGCGAGGTCGAAAAAGATGTGATATCGCCTTATGACGTGCAGAGCCTGCAGGTGCAGGAATTCCTGATGCAGACCTATTCCGGGCGGTGGAAGGGAAAAACCACGAAAGTCCCGAAAGCAACGGTCAAGGTCATTTTCCCGGACCGGCCCGGTACCGGAAGCTCGTACCAGACATTTGAAGACGAGGCAGACGAGGAGGCGACCGCTTGAATACGATTTTTTATGTATCAGGCGTAGCCGGAGTCCTTACGTTTGGCTATGCGTGCAAGGTGCTGCTGGCCAAGGAGCAAGGGCCCCAGGAGGCGGAACCCGGGGTCATCGAACGTCAGGCCCTCAAGGACATCAGCGATATATGGACGGCACCGGAATTGGCGCTTGCCGAGATTGCCCATCTATGGAGGGAGCAGGAACTGGAACCGAACACGGTCAAGCGGCCCCGCCCGGTCTTCGAGCACCCGGAAATCAACGACTTCTATAGAGGGTATGTCGCGAAGCCGTACTTCAAAGGCAACCGCCGCATCGTCATCGAAAAACTGCTGCAGATGCTGGACGAACAAGGTGACTGCTCCTCTGTTGTCGGTCGTGGGGTTCAAGCGAGAGGGACGGAAACGGAGGCAAAATACGGGGAGGAATCCTACGCATATCTTGCGAGGATCCCGCTCTGGAGGCACAGTCTGGAAGTGGCGAAATGCTATATCCGCAAATTTCAGCACGACACGATGCATCCAGCCGCGATGATAATAGCGCTGGGACATGACATCGGGAAAATCCCTGCCCACTACGAAAGATTCTATCGGCAGTGGGATCACCCGGAAACGTCCGCTCTGCTCCTGATGGGCATTCCTGAATTCCAGGCGATAAACGATTTCAAGGAACTCGAGAGGACCGTGCGTGGCCATCACGACATGGTGACAAACCAGCGTCTGCAGACGTTGCTCAAGGAGGCCGATCAGGAAACAAGACAGAT
>CALABV010000020.1 GCA_937886325.1 uncultured Geobacter sp. | reverse complement strand
AGCTCCCGGATATTGAAACTGCTCTTGATTTCCTCAATCTTCGGCAGTTCGTGGCAGAAGACGCCGTCCATCCGTCCATCAATCCGGAAGAGATACCCCTCCCTTTCAAACAGGCAACTCGCCGGCACCTCGGCCTTGTACAGGGGATCTGCCTTTGCCCTCTTCTTTTGTACACGGACGTGGATTTCCTGGCCGTCGGCAGCTGAGCGTCCATACCCCGAATGCGCTTCTATGCTTCCGTTGCGGGGTACTGGTAATGCAAAGTCGGACAGCGCTATGGTGATAGATTTCTTCACAATTAGACTATGCATGTCTAAGAAAAATCATTTTTCCGAAATACTATTTATTATTTGCTCTCATACACTTGAATCCGCCCGGACACGTCCCGGAAAAAGTCTTGAGACCAGATTGCTAACATCTGCCTATCCTTGACGAACGGCGCAACATCCCGACGTGCCTGATTTACGTCAAGCGTATCTATCGCTACGTTCAAAAGTTCAGAGAACGCCGCTTTCGATAACGATTCCTCCCCATTCCAATGGCCGGTCTGACGCATACGCTGTTCGAGATGAACAAGGTTCAGTTGCGGATGATTGGCTGCATACCAGACAAAGTCATACCAGTCCCGTCCCTTAACCCGGTTCTTCCATTTTCTGAAAAGCAATGCATGCATCTTGCCTGCAAACAGATCGGGAAGAATATAGCAACGCACGGCAAAGGGAATTGGGTGCAGCAGATAACGAGTGTGGCTCGTAAAACCGAGTGGCGGGTCGGTGTCGACCTCCAGCTTGATCTTCAGTACCTGACCGGCCGGGATCTGGCGCGCAATCTCCTCCCCGGTCTCGATGACCAGCAGCTCGTTACGGGTGTTTCCCTTTAAAAAGGCCGATTGCACAGCGGATTCCACCGCCTTGTCGACCATCTCCACTCGCACGTTGAAGCCGAATGCAAGCAACTCCTCTTCGAGTGATGCGGTATACCTGGCAAGGTTGAAGTCGGCCGACGGCTCTAACAGTGAAAAATCCAGATCCTCCGAAAACCTGTCAAGGCCGTACAGAATGCGCAGTGCAGTGCCGCCGTAAAATGCGGCATGTTCGAAAAACTTGGCTCGCCAGAGTCCGAGCAGCGCCACCTCCTGAATGATCTCGCGAAGCGCCCGGACGGAATCATCGACGCTCTTCGGCGCGTACCTCGCCAGCATGCGGGCTACTGCCTCATGCATTTCCTCTCTCCTTGTGACTCTTGCGCAGGCGGCTGACAAGGTCTGCCAGAAGCCTCACCCGTCGGGAACGGTAATGTACTGCAATCTCCATGAGTCGCGCGGCATCGAGTTCGCGCAGAACTGTTGGGTCGACGCGGAGATTGTTTAAAAGGAAGTCGTAGAGTTCCTTTTGTGTGCTTATGCCAGCGCCACGCTCGGCGACGACACGATCGGCCAGGGCCTTTTCCGGGATGGCGATGAGAAAAGAACGGCCGCCATCCAGTTCAACCCTGTCCATGCCGGTACGATACGCCTCCAGCGGAATCATCCGGTAGGTGAAAATTCCAACAGGCGTTTCGAAGATTCGTGACCGACCGCAGGTCACCGAAGTCACGGTTTCCACCCGTTCCGGGGTAAGGCCATGGTAGCTCAGGGCATATTCCAGGGAAATGTAAGAGGGTCCGTAGACGAGGTTGGCAAGGAGCTCACGGCAGAAAGGCCGCCTGCGCTGAGTCTCGCCAAAGATATAGAGCCCCTTCTTGACGCGGATTATGATTCCCTTTGCCAGCAGTGTAGATATCTTCATCCGCGGCTGGGCATACCCCTGGAGTGCGTCGAGAAGGGTCTGGTAATCGAATTCCTCATGGGAAATCTTACCGAGAAGTGGTTCTTTCAGCATATGGCTCCTCCTTCGTCCAGAAGCCAATATAGCATTATTATTCATAGTATGTATACATATAATAGACTTACTATGCCAAATATAACTTTATTTCAAAGTTTCAGCTATCAGTCACTATTAATGTCTTGCTTGAGGATTGTACTCGGCTTGAAGGTGAGGATCTTGCGGGCAGTAATGTTGATGGTCTCGCCAGTCTGGGGGTTGCGTCCCCTCCGATCTTGCTTCTGATGGACAACGAACTTGCCGAAGCCTGAAATCTTAACATGTTCCCCGGAGGCGAGAGTATCCTTCAGGATGCCGAGAACAGACTCGACAATTTCGTTGGCTTCTCGATTGGGAAATTGCACGCGGGTGCGGACCGCTTCGACTATGTCTGCTTTGGTCATGGGAAGAACCTTCTGTCGGGAATAGTTTTGTAAAGAATGAAGGTCCCGGACAACCTGAATTTAGGAACAGGCCATCCGGGGGGCGTATATTCTGCGTTACTTCTTCTTCGTCGACTTCTTTTTCTTCGGCTGAACCGCCTCCTGGAAGGCTTTCCCCGCCTTGAACTTGATTGCCACCTTCGCTGGAATCTTCACTTCTGCGCCGGTTTGCGGGTTGCGGCCAATCCTCTCGGCCCTTTCGCTTGCCGTGAAGGTTCCGAACCCTACGAAAGTCACTTTCTCACCCACCTTGATTGCTTCAACGATGCTGTCCATGAAAATCTCAGCCGCCTTCTCCGCCTGAGCTTTCGTGAGTTCCGCCCCCTTGGCAATCTTGTCGATCATTTCTGCTTTTGTCATACGTCCTCCGTTTTTATATTGCCCAATGTCGCTTTCATTCGTAGCGCCGGGCTTCTATTCGCAGAGCGATGTGCATTTATCTTGCAAACGTATAGCAGAAAACGCATTGTTATTGCGAGAGAATTCAGTCGGGGAATACAGCATTTCTGTCCGTTAGGGCATATCCAAGGGCGAGAATAATCTTGCGCTTCGTCTCCATTCGGCAGACCTCGCCGTTTTCAATTCTTCGGATAGTAGCGGACGAAAGACCCGCCAAGCGGGCAAGTTCCATCATACTCATCAAGCGATCTTCTCGAATATCCCTGACATTATTCATGATTTTCATATGTTCCCTCAGCATTATTAAATACCAAAAATGCTATTTGACTATTTTCCTGAACTTTAAGAATAGCCAAATACACCATATTGTGGATATCGCGAGATAAAGACCTAAGCTCAGTATTGGATGTGGCAGCGCTCCTGCTCTTCCAAGATGCACCTTGAATGCCTGGTGAAAAATATCCAGGAGAAGCAGTAGCGTTGCCGAAGCGAACCACAGAAAATGACCGGACAGGAAAGATAAAGTGTCCCGTCGGCGTTCCTCCGACAGCCAGTAATCCTTGTTCGGCAAAGTTATCAGGAAGGGGGGTATCTTCGGAAATGCATAACTGATGACAAGAAAAAGAACAGTTATGGCACCGACGACAAGGAGGTAGATACCAACAAATGTCCCTTTGGATGACCATGCATCAGGCTGTCCTGCCCCATTAAAATGGGAGGCAACCGTGTCGGGCAGCAGCGGGTAGTAATATTCCGCCTGGGCCACGCAGAGGATGGCAAGCACGATGAATGTTATCAGAGGCAGCCGGCGCATTGTCATCTGCGTACCCTCATCCCTAGACTTCTCATGCTTTGCCTATTCGCGTTAGTTCATAAAAAAGCTTCTGATTTACTGGTGTCGGAATACCGAGTCGCTTCCCAAGTTGGATCACTGTTCCAGCCAGCATCTCCACCTCGGTCGTGCGGCCAGCCTCGACATCCTGAAGCATCGAGGTCTTCCCTGCCGGGTTCAGTGTTTCTAGAACCTTGTACCACTCTTTCAGGTCGTCTACGGAAAGGGCCACATTCTGTGTTCTTGCGATGGCGATAACTTCCATCATGGCACTGTCCATGAGGTTCTTCGCTTCCGAGGAGCATTGCAGCGTACCGTAATTTGCCCTGAGTACAGCTGAGGTCTGGTTGACACCAACATTAATCATGAATTTGAACCAGAGGCTATGGATCATGTCCGGCGGTATTTCATGAGCTATCCCGGCTTTTGTGAAGAGATTGCTGATGCGTCGGACACGATCCGACATTTCAGTATTTTTCTTCTCACCGAATAGAATGCGCCCCTGATTCTTGTAGGTTATGGCGTTTCCATCCCTCACGGCGTCGATACCTAGGGTCAGTCCATAGATGACCTTGTCCAAGCCATAAACTTCGGCGATCCGTTCCTCACTGTCAATACCGTTCATGACGGAGATAATAATTGTTTGCGGACCGACCGCCCCCTTAAGCTGGCTTATCGCCTGATCAAGATGATAATGCTTGACGGCAACAATGACGAGGTCGGCAGGGATTGCCTCTTCGGGCCTTACCACTTTAATGGTGTAATGTTTGCCGTTGACGGAGACTCCCCCACTATATAATTTGTCGTATCTATCTCCACCTGCGATAAAACAAACTGCCTCCGGGTTCATTTCAAATAGGAGACTACCGTACGTTGCCCCGAGTGCACCTGCGCCAATTATGGTTATCTTTTCGATGGGTTGATTCATAGGTCGTCTCCGTCAGGGAATCGTAACCTATTTGATTTTGCCCCGTCAATCTCAGATTACGCAACATATAGGGTTTGACCTTCATCATCTTACTGCGAGTCGTAATACTGGTTGGCTATCATCGAAGAAATCAAACGAATGAAGCAATCTTGACCTAAACTTGTGCGCAAGCCTCCTGCTTCAGCCGTGGGGTCAACTCCACGCTCCCTTTTGCTTTTGAGTTAAGTTGGCAAAACTTGGCACCATACGTGGCAAGTTGCAAACCACCGGAGGTGGCTATTGAAAAAGATTCCCAAGCGCCACATCTGTTCACCATTTTTTACATGCTAAAGCAAAGAGCCCGCAACCAGTAATGGCTGCGGGCTCTTTCTGTAATAATCCCGGCGGCGACCTACTCTCCCACACAGCTGCCCGTGCAGTACCATCGGCCCTGAGGGGCTTAACTTCCGTGTTCGGGATGGGAACGGGTGTGACCCCCTCGGCATAGCCACCGAGAAACTCTTTGAGGCTAGGGGCTGGAGGCTGGGGGCTGGTTTTGCCAGTCCCCTGTCTCTAATCCCTAGTCCCTGATTTTCAAGTCAATTGCATAGTTTCGATTTGTAGTTGGTAGATTATATGGTGGGGGTGGGGTT
>CALABV010000019.1 GCA_937886325.1 uncultured Geobacter sp. | reverse complement strand
CATCCTTCGTTCTTTTAGGATGACCCCAACCGCCGTTTTCAGGTCGAACCGTTCGCGGCGTCCGCTGGAGAGGTTGACGCGCCTCCTCGACTCTGCTACTTTCAGCGGACGATTCCGACGCTTCGCCGATTTTCCGCGACATTCCGCGAGGAGCCTCCCATGCTGGAACTCTCCGAGTATGTAAAGATTTTCATCGCCATTCTCGCCATCCTCAACCCTTTCGGAGTGCTGCCGGTGTTTCTCTCCGTCACCGGGAACTCTACGGAGCCGGAACGGAAAAAGATAGCACGCACCGTCGGCCTGGCGGTGGGCGGCGTACTGGCGCTCACAGCACTGGTGGGAGAGACGGTGCTCCAGCTTTTCGGCATCAGCATCGCTTCCTTCCAGGTGGGCGGCAGCATCCTGCTGCTTCTGATGGCGGTCTCCATGATGTTCGCCAAGGAATCAGCGGACAAGGGTGAATCGTCAGGGGCCGTACCGGACCTGCGCAGCGTGGCCGTGGTTCCCCTGTCCGTGCCCCTCCTGGCCGGTCCCGGCTCCATCTCCACCATCATTATCTACGCGAATCTGGCCGCAAGCCCCCTTCATATCGGGCTGATCATCCTCTGCGTTGCCGCCGCCTCCTTCATCACCTGGATCATCCTCCGGCTGGCAACCAGGATCGGCAAGCTCATCGGGCCCCTGGGACTCAGCATCGTCAGTCGCCTCATGGGCCTTCTTCTTGCCTCCATCGCGGTCGAGTTTTTCGCCAAGGGGATCGTCAAGCTTCTGCCGGGCCTTGGATGATCAATGAAAACTCCGGCTGTTTCCATACTCCTCCCGGTGCGTAATGAGGAGCGGTTCCTCCCGGCGGCCCTGGATTCCATCTTCCGCCAGACGTTTACCGATTGGGAACTGGTGGCCGTAGATGATGGATCCTGTGACGCCACCCCGGCTATCCTGGCCGGGGCTGCGCAACGCGACCCGAGGGTCCGGGTCCTTCGGCCGTCGGCGCGGGGACTGGTTCCGGCCCTGAACGCCGGGCTCGATGCCTGCCGCGCCCCCCTCGTAGCCCGCATGGACGCCGACGACATCTCCCACCCCCGGCGGCTGGAACTCCAGGCGTCCTTTCTGTCGGGCAACCCCTCGGTCGGCCTCCTGGCGTGCGACTTCCGCTCCTTCCCCCGCTCCGGACTGGGAGCGGGGATGGCCGCGTACGAAGCCTGGCAGAACGGCCTCTCTTCCCATGACGACATCCTCCGCGACCTGTTCGTGGAGTCGCCGTTCGTCCACCCCAGCGTCCTGTTCCGCAGGGACGAGGTGCTGTCCGTGGGCGGCTACCATGAGCGGGGCTGGGCCGAGGACTACGACCTCTGGCTGCGGCTGGCCGCGGCCGGGACCCGCTTCGGGCGGCTTCCCCAAACCCTCTTCTTCTGGCGGGAACGCCCGGAGCGGGCCACCCGCACCCTTCCGGAATACACGGCAGCGGCGTTTCGAGCCTGCAAGGCCCATCACCTGAAACGCCGGTTCCTCAGCGGAGTAGAGGAAGTGCTGCTGGCCGGGGCAGGCCTGGAAGGACGGGCCTGGAGCCGCACGTTGCAGGGCGAGGGAATCCGGGTGGCCGGATGGGTCGACGTGGATCCGAGGAAGATCGGCCGAATCCTCCACGGCGCGCCGGTCTCCGCCGCCCACGAGGTGACGGCGGGAGACGGGGTGAAGATGCTGGTGACCGTGGGTACCCGCGGTGCGCGACATCAGATACGGAAGTGGGCTGATGGCGCGGGTTTCGTGGAAGGGGTTGATTACCTGTGCGTGACGTAGGGTGAAGGAAGGGTACAGAGTTCTCTTATATGACATTATATGCATTAAATAAATATTGTTCGTTTTGAGTTCGGCCGATACAATCAGCCAGAAGGCATATTGTTTGTACCTGTATCACGGTATCTCTGATTTCCTGCCCGAACGCACGGGATTTACCCATGGCATCCAACAAGACCAATGACATCATCATTTACCAGAGCCCAGACGGCACATCTGCTTTGGAAGTCCATCTCGATCGGGAAACCGTCTGGCTGACCCAGAAGGCGCTGGCGGAACTGTTTGCGGTTCAGGTTCCCGCAATCAACAAGCATTTGAAAAACATTTTCGCTTCCCTTGAACTGGTTGAAGATTCAGTTATTTCCATTTTGGAAACAACTGCCGCTGACGGAAAAAAATACAAGACCAGATACTACAACCTCGACGCAATTATCGCCGTAGGGTATCGGATAAACAGCTATCAGGCAACCAGGTTCCGCCAGTGGGCCACGCGGGTACTGCGTGAACATATCGTCAGCGGCTACACGATAAACGAACAACGTCTCCGCGAACAATCCGAAAAACTCGCCGATATGCGCCGGACGGTGGAACTTCTGGCCCGCACTCTCTCCAATCAGGAACTGGTCAGCGAAACCGGCAAGGATGTGCTGCGGGTCATCACCGACTTTGCCTACGCCCTGACGCTGCTGGACCGCTACGACCACGGTACCCTGGCCATCGAGGAAATCACCCGGCAGGCGCTGCATGTCATCGAATACGACGAAGCCATGAGGATCGTCGCCACAATGAAAGGTGAATTTGACGGACTCTTCGGTATCGAAAAGGACCAGGGGTTCAAGAGCGCCCTTGGCGCCATCTACCAGACCTTCGGCGGCGAAGAGCTCTATCCCAGCGTCGAGGAAAAAGCCGGCAACCTCCTGTACTTCATCGTAAAGAACCACGCCTTCAGCGACGGCAACAAACGGATTGCTGCCGCGCTGTTCATCTACTTCCTTGGCATGAACGGTATTCTGTATCGACCGGACGGCAGCAAACGCCTGGCTGACAACGCCCTGGTCGCTTTGACCCTGCTCATTGCCGAGAGTCGCCCGGAAGAGAAGGATACCATCGTCAAGGTGGTTGTGAACCTGATCAACCGCAAGAACGACTGACCGCGGCCGTATTCAATTAATTTCGCGGCGCCTTTTCCAAATCGAAAAAAGCATTGCCCCCCACACGCCGTAAATGCTATATATATTCATCACCTGAACCACAGGGTCCGACCCTGTGGTTTTTTATTTTTCACAAAGGGAGTTTCCAAGCATGATCTGCGCAACCAACGTGACCCTCTCCTACGGCAAGAGGGTCTTATTCAAGGACGTGAACATGAAGTTCACGCCTGGCAACTGCTACGGGTTGATCGGCGCCAACGGCGCCGGCAAGTCCACCTTTCTCAAGATCCTGTCCGGCGAGATCCAGCCGGACAAAGGTGAGATCTCCGTGGGAAACCGCGAGAGGATCGCCGTGCTGCGCCAGGACCAGTTCGCCTTTGACGAGGAGACGGTCTTCAACACCGTCATCATGGGGCATGACCGGCTCTACCGGGTCATGGCCGAGCGGGAGGAGATCTATTCCAAGGGCGATTTCAGTGAAGAGGACGGCATCCGCTCCGCCGAACTGGAGGCGGAGTTCGCCGAGATGAACGGCTACGAGGCCGAGTCCGAGGCGGCCGTGCTCCTCAACGGCCTCGGCATCCCCGAGGAGCTGCGCCATAAGAAGATGAAGGAACTGGAAGGGGGTGAAAAGGTGCGGGTTCTCCTGGCCCAGGCCCTGTTCGGCAGCCCGGACGTGCTCCTCCTGGACGAACCGACCAACCACCTGGACCTGAAGTCGATCGCCTGGCTGGAGGACTTCCTGTTCCGTTTTCCCAACACGGTGGTCGTCGTTTCCCATGACCGGCACTTCCTGAATCAGGTCTGCACCCACATCGCGGACATCGACTTCGGCCGCATCCAGGTGTACGTGGGGAATTACGACTTCTGGTACCAGGCGAGCCAACTGCACCTGAAGCAGAAGCAGGACGAAAACCGCAAGATCACCGACAAGGCCAACGAGCTGAAGGAGTTCATCCAGCGTTTCAGCTCCAACGCCTCCAAAGCCAAGCAGGCCACCGCGCGGAAAAAGCTTCTGGAGAAGTTGACCATCGAGGACATGCCGGTCTCGTCGCGCAAGTACCCCTACGTGGTGTTCAAGCCGGAACGGCCCTGCGGCGACGTCATCCTGGAGATCGCGGGGCTTTCCAAGGAAATCGACGGAATACCCGTACTCAACGACCTGACCCTCACCGTGCGCAAGGGGGACAAAATTGCCTTCATCGGCGGCAACAGCCTGGCGAAAACGACCCTGTTCCAGATACTGGCAGGGGAACTGGAGCCGGACAGCGGCAGCTTCCGCTGGGGAGTGACCATCACTCCAGCCTATTTCCCCAAGGACAACAGCGAATACTTCGCCAGCGACCTGAACCTCATCGAATGGCTCGGCCAGTTTTCTCCTCCCACGGAGGGAGAGTCATTCGCCCGGGGCTTCCTGGGCAGGATGCTCTTTTCCGGGGAGGAAGCGATGAAAAAGACCAGCGTTCTCTCCGGAGGTGAGCGGGTGCGCTGCATGCTCTCCCGGATGATGCTGTCCGGCGCCAACGCCCTCATGCTGGACGAGCCGACCAACCACCTGGACCTGGAATCCATCACCGCCCTCAACAACGGCCTGATCTCCTTTACGGAGGTGGTGCTGTTCGCCTCCCATGACCACGAATTCGTCTCCACGGTGGCGAACCGTATCGTGGAGATCACCCCGGCCGGGTTCATCGACCGGGTGATGGGCTTTGACGAGTACCTGGAAAACGCGGATGTGGCGCGGATGCGGGACGAAATGAGCGGGGGCAATCGGGGACTGAGCCTGTAATATCCGGACTGCGGAGACCTGCCGGGTCTTCAAAACCCGGCAGGTCAGCATATCCGGCACGGAAACCGTTCTGCTGGTCGAGGACGAGGCTTCACTGCTTGATCTCGGCGCCCTGCTCCTGGAAGATCTCGGCTACACGGTTCTTCCCGCGTCCGGGCCGAATCACGCGCTCCGCCTCTCCGATGAGTATGCGGGCGAGATCGATCTGCTCCTCACCGACGTGATCATGCCGGACATGAGCGGCAGCGACCTCTGTAAGGAAATAGCGACCCGGCGACCGAATCTCAGATTCCTTTTCATGTCCGGTTACACCGCCGAGGCCGTTGCACACCACGGCGTCCTCCACGAGGGGGTCCACTTCCTGCAGAAACCGTTCTCCGTTCAGGACCTGGCCGTAAAGCTGCGCGAGGCCCTGAACGGATGAACCTTACCGATCTCCGCCGATTAGTGTGCCCAGTGAGCCGAGGATCGATCCTTCGTCCTTGCCGCCGCCCCGCTGGGGAGACGCCTGGAGCATGCGGCCTGCCAGGCGCGAGAAGGGGAGGGACTGGAGCCAGACCCTGCCGGGCCCTGCCAGGCGGGCGAAGAACAGCCCCTCACCGCCGAACATGGCTGTCTTGATGTTTCCCGCCTGCTGGATATCGAAATCAACGGTCGGCTCCATGGCCACCAGGCAGCCGGTATCCACATGGAGGATTTCCCCCGGATTCAGCATACGCTCGACCACGGTGCCGCCTGCATGGAGAAACGCCAGCCCGTCTCCGTCCAGCTTTTCCATGATGAACCCCTCCCCGCCGAACAGGCCCGTCATGATCCTCCGCTGGAAAAAGATGCCGATGGATACGCCCTTGGCCGCACAGAGAAAACAGTCCTTCTGGCAGATGAGGGTCCCTCCCAGATTGGCGAGGGTGACCGGAATGATGTTGCCCGGATACGGTGCGGCAAAGGCCGCGCGCGCCTTTCCCTGCCCGGCGTGGGTGAACAGGGTCATGAACAGGCTTTCGCCCGTGAGCAGGCGTTTGCCCGCGCTGAACAGCTTGTCCGTGAAGCTCCCGCCCTGGGTGGAGCCGTCGCCGAAGATGGCGTCCATCCTGATGGAGGCGTCCTTGTACATCATGGCGCCCGCCTCGGCGATTACGCTTTCGTTCGGATCCAGCTCGATCTCCACGAACTGCATCTCCGAACCCATGATCTTGAAGTCGATTTCGTCGGAACCCCGCCGCGTCGGCGGCGGCGCGGGAATGCCCGCCTGCGTCTCCGTCAACTCGGCAACCTGGGAAATGGGGACCCAATCCGTATACCCCTCACGCCAGGCATACCCGTCGGGACCGGCCTTGACCCGCTCCTGGGCCTGGGAAAGATCAAAGGGCCCTTCCTGCCGTCCGTTATAGCTCAGATACCATTGGGACAT
>CALABV010000018.1 GCA_937886325.1 uncultured Geobacter sp. | reverse complement strand
TTCAAGATGGCTGCTTAGGGAATTTATCGTGTCCTCTATTGCAAAGACAGGTCAGTAATTCTCCCTCTTTGAAAAATATCCCAATTTACCTTCCCCCTGAAAGACCTCCCTATTCTCTCCCCCCTTTGAGAAAGGGGGGGGGATTTAAAGGAGCGCTTGATGCCTCAAATCGATATAACCAGACCCGAGTTGATCTGGCCCGGCAAGTACGATGAAAACGGCATCCGCATCGAGAATCGAGGCGTGGCCCTGCAGTTCCAGGTAATCGAGACCATCAAGGAAGGCCGGGCCACCCGGCAACCGGGGTGAACGGGAGACCTCTTCAGCTTCGCGGCCAAGCAGGATGAGGGCAACTGGCACAACAAGCTGATCTGGGGGGACAACCTGCTGGTGCTGGCGAGCCTGATGGAGGAGGACTCCGGCAAGGTGGATCTGATTTACATTGACCCGCCGTTTCTTAAGCAAGAAGACTTTACGATTAAGGTACAACTTGCTGAACATACAGTAGAAAAAAGTGCTTCAGTAATTGAGGAGAAAGCATATCGGGATACTTGGGGAAGAAATCACTTCTCTTATCTTGAGATGCTTTACCACCGTATCAAACTTGCCAGAGAGATATTGAAAGATTCTGGAAGTATATTTGTACATATTGGCCCTGATGTGTCACATTATGTTAGACAACTTATCGAAGAAATATTTGGTTACAATAATTTTTTGAATGAAGTGATTTGGCAAAGGACTGATCCACATAATGATGCAAAATCTCGTTTTGGTAATATTCATGATTCAATATTCTGGTTCAAAAAAGGTGAGAAACAATATTATGACTATAATGCAGTACGCGATGAGCTTTCTGATTCAGGAGAAAAGGAGTATTCGCTACTTAAACTTGAAGATGGGAGCGTCGTTAATCTGAAAGGTAACGAGCATAAAGCCGGTCGCATATTTAAACTTGAAAATGCTACATGGAAAGGTAGCAAGAATAGATTTGTTTGGAGAGGGGCCAAGCCCTCAGCAAACAGAGAATGGATGAATGACGAGCAAGGAATGGAGGATGCCTTGAGTAGAGGGGAGCTTTATTTACGCAATCCTCAGAAAGGCGCAGCCCGCTGCCTTGTTAAATATCTCGATGAGAACCTAGGCATTGTACTCCAAGATATATGGACTAATGCTGGCAGGATGAAAGGCGGAAGCGAGTACCCAACTCAAAAGCCGGAGCGACTTCTTAGTCAAATTATTCAAGCAGCTTCTCCCCAAAATGGGCTTGTGCTTGATTTTTTTGCCGGGTCAGGCACGACCGCTGTAGCAGCAGAAAAACTCGGCCGCCGCTGGATCGCCTGCGACCTTGGCCGCTTCGCCATCCACACCACCCGCAAGCGTATGCTGGACATCCCCGACTGCAAACCTTTCGAAGTCCTCAATCTCGGCAAATACGAACGCGCCTACTGGCAAGGCGTAACCTTCGGCGAAACGCCCACGGAGCCGAATCAGGCCGCTATCGCCGCATACATCGCCTTCATCCTGGAACTGTACAAGGCCCAGCCCTTGGCGGGCACTCACATCCACGGCAAGAAGGGTCGAACGTTGATCCACGTGGGCGCGGTGGATGCGCCGGTGACCATCAGCCAAGTTAACGAGGCCCTGGCCGAGTGCGCGACACTTGGGCAAAAGGAACTGCACATCCTCGGTTGGGAGTGGGAGATGGGGATGAACGACCCCATCATCAAGCATGCCCAGGCCGAATACGGCATCGGCCTGCGACTCCTCAACATTCCCCGCGAGGTAATGGAGAAACGGGCCGTGGAGTGCGGCGACATCCGCTTTTTCGATCTGGCCTACCTGGAGGCGGACGTGAAGCCGGAGGGGAAGGGAAAGCGGGGCGTCCGGGTGGAGCTGAAGAACTTCGTCATCCCCGACACCGACCTGATCCCGGAGGAGGTGCGGGCCAAGATATCCAAGTGGTCCGACTACATCGACTATTGGGCCGTTGACTGGGATTTCCGCCACGACACCTTCATGAACCAGTGGCAGACCTATCGCACCCGAACCCAGAGGAAACTTGATCTGGTGAGCGATCCCCACACCTACAAGGAACCCGGCCGCTACAGCATACTCATCAAGGTGGTGGACATCTTCGGTAACGACACCAACCGCCTCCTGGAATGGGAGGTCAAATAGCCATGCCGGTGAAGGATCTGCACGAAAATCCCAATATCCTCGACCTGGAGCTCCCCGAAATCGAAGGGCGCGATCCGTATGCGCCGCCCACCAGCCGCCTCGAAAAAACCGGCCCGGAAAGCTGGGAAGAAATAGAAGGCCGCCGCGCGAGCAATACCCTGTTGGGGAACAAGGTGCGCGAAGTCGTGGATGCCTGGCGTGCCGAAGGCTATCCGGGCGCCTGCGAGACATCAAGACGCCTGTTGCAGTTCTGGTTTGACGAGGACCACCTGCTCGCTTCCGGCGAACCGTTCCGGTTCTACTTCTGCCAGCGCGAAGCAGTGGAAACGATTATCTACCTCTACGAGGTGGAAGGCTGCCGGGACACAGCCGATCTGGTACAGGCGTATTTCCAGGCGCCTGGTCTGTTCGGTCTGGAAATACTGACATCTACCAAAGGTGTCCGCTCCTTTCGCCGCTACATTCCCGAGATCGGTAAGGAGGCGGAACAGGAACTCCCCCCGGAAGGGCTCACCCGCTATGCCGTGAAAATGGCGACCGGCAGCGGCAAGACAGTGGTGATGGCGCTGGTTATAGCCTGGAGCTGGTTCCACAGGCTTTTTGAAAAGGGAAGCGAACTTGCCGCCAACTTCCTGATCGTTGCGCCGAATGTCATCGTTTACGAGCGCTTGCGCGAGGATTTCGACTCGGCCCGCATCTTTCACACCCTGCCACTCATCCCACCCGAATGGAAAGCTGATTTCCCGGGCCTTCAGACCTTCATGCGCGGCGACTCCCGCGAACCGTCAACCAGCGGCAACCTGTTCCTCACCAATATCCAACAGATATATGAAGACAACGGAGGCGTACAACAGCCGATAAACCCTGTTGCCGCGCTGCTGGGCAACGCCCCCAAGGGCAACCTTGAGTCCGGCCGATCCATGCTTGACAGGATCGAGAAGCTCAACGACCTCATGGTCTTGAATGATGAGGCCCACCACGTCCACGATGAGGATCTGGCCTGGCATAAGACGCTCATCGCCCTGCACGAAAACCTCAAATCGAAAGGCCGCTCAGGTCTCACCGTATGGCTCGATTTTTCAGCTACCCCCAAAAACCAGAACGGAACCTATTTCCCCTGGATCGTGGTGGATTATCCGCTGGCCCAGGCGGTGGAAGACCGTATCGTCAAAACCCCGCTCATCATCCATCAGACGGACAAGGTTGATCCGGACAAGTACGCCCATGAAGAGGCAGGCGATGCCTACAACGAGTGGATTGCGATCGCCGTGGAGCGATGGCGGCAGCATGTGAAGGATTACGCGGCAGTGGGGGAAAAACCGTTGCTGTTCGTCATGGCTGAGAACACCAAGGATGCGGATTCCATAGCCGAACGGTTGCGCCGCGAGCCGGAATTCAAGGTTAAGGACAGGGTACTCCTGATCCATACCAAGAAGAACGGTGAGATAACGGAAAAAGACTTGGCCGAGGCTCGGGAAGCATCCCGCAACGTTGATAAAGGGACCTCCCGCATTCGGGCCATCGTGTCGGTGCTCATGCTGCGGGAAGGGTGGGACGTAAGAAACGTCTCGATTATCCTGGGTCTGCGGCCGTTTACCGCCAAAGCGAACATCCTGCCGGAGCAGGCAATCGGCAGAGGTCTGCGTCTTATGAGGAAGATGCCCCGCCACTGCAACCAGATACTGGAACTGATCGGCACCAACGCCTTTGAGATGTTTATCCGGGAATTGGAGAAGGAAGGGGTTGGGATACAACGCGTAACCAAACCGAAGCCGCCGGTGCAGGTCTTTCCCCTGGAGGAACGGCGTGGGCTTGACATCCGCATTCCTCGCACCACCCCCCTCTATGAGCGGGAGTACCGGCGGCTGGAAGAGCTGGACCCGATGACCCTGCCGCAATTGGCCAAGGAAAAGGACCTGGATAAGGAAGTCATCAATAGGATTGACCTCGTTCATGGAACCGTCAACGTAAAGGTCGCTTCCGATGAAATCGAATTTAACGCCGAGAACGTGCCTCCCATCGAAAATCTCCTTTCCTCCCTCACCAACCGCGTCGAAAAAAAGGCGAAACTTCCCGGACGCTTTGCCGAGTTGTACCCCAAGGTTAGGGAGTATGTACGGAAGCGTTGCTTTGGCGGTACAGTTGAACTTGACGATGTGGGGCTGCGACGGGCCTTGAACCATTCCGGCCTGCTGGATGCAATCGCCTGCATGTTCGGACGAAAGATCGGGGAACTGACCGCAACCCTCCAACCTGTGAAACTGACCGGTAAGGATTATCTGTTGTCGGAGACCGAGCCGTTCCTCTGGCGACGGATGATTGCCCATGCAGAACGGACCATCTTCAACGTCGTGCCCTGCTACAACGACTTTGAGGCTGGATTCGCAACATTTCTCAACAATTGCGACGACATTGACCGTTTTGCCGCCCTGGCGGAATGGTTTACCGGTTTCCACGTGCAGTATCTCTCCCAGAGCGGATCTATACGTTATTATTACCCTGACTTCGTGGCTGTTCAGACCACCCGGAACGGCGACGTCCACTGGATTCTGGAAACCAAGGGGCGTGAGTTTGAAGAGACCACCAGCAAAGATATCCACATGACCCGGTGGTGCGAGGACGTGAGCAGCGAGTCGGGCGAAACATGGCGGTATCTGAAGTTACGGCAGACGGTATTTAACGACTTTATGCGTCGCGGAGATTACCGGCGGTTTGAAGCGCTGGTGAATTGGGATTCAAAACAGAGTGTGCTGCTCTAGTCATCTCGCCGCCGTAATATTGGCGTACCGGCGGAGAAGTGTGCTATGATGGCCTGCCCCGCACGGGGAGTCTACCGAACCGTTGAC